>JALRAI010000023.1 GCA_023258055.1 Flavobacteriaceae bacterium
GTTGCGTCGTGGTCGTTCGTTCATAGTTGTTGGTGCGCAGTTGGTCTTGGATATGCTGTTCTATCGTAGTTAGTGTATCGTTATAGAATTGGAGTTTTAGTAGCACGCCTGCATCTCCGGCCGCTGTGCCAAACGGATTTTCTATCCCTCGTGCTATCGCCTCAGCATCGGGCAAAACAATTAGTCCGTCGCGCCAGGTGTGGAGTTCCGACTGTGTGAATTCCAAATTGCTGACTGCTTCTTTTATGCCGCTATACCGCTCGCGTAGCAGACTATCGGTTGCAAGCAGTGTGTCGGTGCTGAGCACAGTGCAATACGCACGTGCACTATCCATTGTCGAAGTAAGAGTGGAATCCAATACTGAGATACGCTGGTGCAAGCTATCCTGAAGTTGCCTGCACTTGCGAAGCGTGGGGCTTTCGGAACTAACGCACGATGTGAATGCGACTATCCAGATGAAAAATCCAAGGTGAAATAAAGAACGCATCATGGAATAGGTTTCTTAGTTTTTGAGGGAACAGGATCGTATCCGAATCCGCCCCATGGGTGACAGCGCGCAATGCGACGAATTCCCAGCCAAATGCCTTTGATTACTCCCCATTCTTCAATTGCATGAACGGTATAGTGCGAGCAGGTTGGCTCATATCGGCAGTTCTTTCCCAGAAGCGGCGATAAATACCGCTGATACAGGCGAATGGGGAAGATGAAAATGCGCTTCAATCGAATAGATTTCCGCAAAGGTAAAGCGCGTCGGCATCAATAGGGCCACTTTTCAATGGCTAGCCAAAACGCGAGCACAAGCGCCGGTGTTGAGATTATCTTGGTCATATGACCTGTTAATTTGGGTAGGGCAGCCACAGCAATGGCAATAATGCTCAGTATGGTAGTTAATATGATGAGCTGCCCGACCTCCACACCCAAATTGAACATAAACAATTGCCCAAGGAACGACTCACCTTCTGATGAAATCATTCTGAAATAACCTGAAAACCCTAATCCGTGGATGATGCCAAAGAGCGAGGTAATAGCATAACTGATTGGTTGCACATTTACAACAGGTTGCTTGCGCGCGAAATGAAATCCTGCTGTGAGCAGAATGGTAATTGGAATACAAAACTCAATGAGGGAGGATGAAAAGCGAACGGCGTCGGTAGCTGCTAGAGCCAGGCTGATGCTGTGCCCCAGCGTGAAGGCTGTGGCAAGCAACACAACTTTCTTCCATTCACGGAATGTAAATGGTGCGCACAGTGCCAGCAGGAATAGCATGTGATCATACCCCTCAAGGTCAGTAATGTGCAGAACACCATCTAAGAAGAAATCGCTCATAGTTCCTACTCCGACCCTAGCTGATAGGTTTCGCCATTCACAGTAACCGTGAACCCGTTATTACACTCGCCGTTTCCGAAATCAATGTAGCGGGTCGCATATCCACCTTCGGGCTCAACTGTGAGTTGTCCGCTTACAATCCAGGCACAGCCGACTTCCGCACGCAATGGAGTGGTAATGTTGCTGGTGTATTGCACCTGGTTGCGATTAATTCCCGAACAACTGCCGGTAATTTCATACGCGTCGTCTGCAAGGGTTGGGGTGTTCTGCCCTTCTACCCATGTGCGCGTGCGGGCTGCCGTCCAGTGAATGGTCCAGGCATTGGAAGGTGCTGTTATAGTTCCATTAGCATTGATCGAATAGTACAATTGGCCATTGGAATTAAGGCCCATGTTTTCAATTGTTTTTTGGCCTTCAATCAGATGATTGTTCACGCGATAATTTTCAGGAGTAATTGAAATAATTGTACCCGGCTCCCGATAGCGACCGGTATAGGATACATGCAAAATTCCCGTGCGTGTGCGGCCATCATTACCGACGCAAGCATCACTTCCGAAATCAATCAGTATAGTTTTCGGATTGCTTAAAGTGTCTACAATAATTGTATCGATACAACCGATGTTTTCTTCGCGTATTCCGGACGTATTCATGGAAATATCATCCACTACCTTGAACATATCCGAAAACATGTTCTCTGCTGTGCTGTTGTCGGTAGAGATTGAGGAACCAAGTGTGTCACGTCTTTCCTTGCGACAGGATGAAGCTTGCGCTACGAGGACACAAACAAAAATGGAAAGGGCAAATTTATTTCTCATGGGACTAAAATTAAGAGGTTTCAGCCGACTGACATTCGAATAACCTCGAAGTTTAAATAGACATTCACTTTTTTTGATAATGATAAATGCTCCCCGCATATTCATTTCGCTCGTCTGCGCTGAAGGTCTCGATTAATGCAGTATTCCAGTCGGAATGATTAATCATCGGGAAGGAAACATCGGCATCTTCAAAGCCGGCCTCCACATGGGTAATGGGGCCCAACATGAGCTCTTGAAATTCAAAATTTCCCAGAGTCCCACGCTTGTATAAGGTACTTTTGCTCACCCAATATAATTCATTGTAGAGATCATAGCCGATAAACTTATCTGCGCTCAGCTTAATCTGCTGGTCTGAATTAAGGCTTATGCCTGTGTTTTCATCGTTAGATTGCCCATGAGCCAGGGAAATGCTCACAATGATTGTCCAAAAAAATATTAATCTCATCGCGCCAAAGGAAATAAGTTGAGACAAGTTACAAAACTAAAACTGCTTTATTGGCAGAGAATTAACAAGGGGCGTAGCTTAATTTAATTAAATTCGATTTCTGAAATAAAATAAAGATTTAATCGATGAATTAGCCACCAGGGTTAAACCTTGATAACTATACCTAGTCTTATTTAGGGATCACACTTGAGCAGTGGTTTTAAAGTATATATGTTACCATGATGAAAAAACAGTTATTCTTAGTTATCGCACTCATCAGTCTTGGGCTTCAGGCACAGAACTTTTCGGGGCAAGCTTTTTATCAGTCCAAAACAACCGTCGATATGGACAACTTCGGACGTGAAGGCATGAGTGAAGAAATGAAAAAGCAAATCATGGCCCGCATGAAGTCATTTTTGGAAAAAACCTATATTTTGACCTTTAGTGGCAATGTGTCGATCTACGAGGAAGAGGCGGCCCTAGAGGTTGAAACTCAAGGGCGCGGTTGGGGCATGATGATGGCAAGTGCAGCACCGGGTATTGAATATAAAAACCTGGAGCAAGGCGCTTTGATTCAAACCCATGAGTTTTTTGGAAAGTCCTTCTTAATAAAAGATGAAATTCCTGCCTTAGATTGGGAGGTCACTAATGAAACTAAAATGATTGGGGCCTATATGGCCATCAAAGCCCGGGCAGTGAAGCAAGTCAAGGCCAATGATTTCAGTATGATGCGCCGCCGCGACCGCCGATCAGAAGACAAGGCCAGCAAGGAGCCACAAAAATCGGACAGTTTAAAAACTGACCCTGTGGATGAGATAGAGCTGCCTAAAACCATTGAAGTTACGGCATGGTTCACCCCACAAATTCCCGTGGGTCATGGCCCAGGAGAGTATGCAGGGTTGCCAGGTCTTATCCTTGAACTCAATGCGGATCGCACCACCTTACTGTGCTCAAAAATTGTCATGAATCCCAAAGATCTTCCTGCCATTAGCCCGCCGGACAAAGGGACTGTCGTTACCCAGGATGAATTTGAAACCATCGTCAAGGAGAAGACCCAAGAAATGCGTGATAATTGGCGCAATCGTTCTGGTCGTCGCGGTCGTGGAGAATAACCAATAGGAGCACGACCATATGAATCATATCCGAAAATCAAAGCCCCTATTTTTTATCTCACAAAGGGTCAATGCACCTGGTAGGGCTCAAAGACCATGGGTCAAAAGAGGATTAGGTCTTATTTTACTCGTGATGGCATGGGTTAATTTGCACGGGCAGGAGGTTCAAGTGCGGGGAACCGTGACAGACAGTATTGCCCCTTTAGGGTTTGCCAATGTTATCGCGACTTATCCTGATTCAGGAAATCTCGCTGGGTATTCTATAACCAATAATGAAGGGCGTTATGCCCTCACGCTGAGCGCCGGGGAGACTTATGTCCTGCGTGCCAGTTTTCTCGGATATGAATCTCAAGAGAAGGAATTGACGCTAGCCCAAGGCAGTAGTGATCTTGATGTAGATTTTTTACTCAAAGCCGAGGCCGCTCAGCTCGACGGTGTGGAGATTGTCTATGAGATGCCGGTTACCGTCAAAGGGGATACCATAGTGTACAACGCGGATTCTTTTAACACCGGTAACGAGAAAAAACTAGGCGATGTGTTAGAAAACTTACCGGGGGTGGAAATCAATGATGACGGGGAAATCCAGGTGGAAGGCAAGACCGTGCAAAAAGTCATGGTCGAGGGTAAAGATTTTTTTGACGGTGATTCAAAACTGGCCACTAAAAACATTCCAGCAAATGCCGTGGATAAGGTTGAGGTCCTACGCAATTTTAGTGAGGTCAGCCAAATGCGAGGTGTGACCAATAATCAAGATAATGTAGCCATAAACATCAAACTCAAGGAAGGTAAAAAGAACTTTTGGTTTGGAGAGGTCACCGCTGGAAGTGGTATTGATGCCGATATCGATCCGCGTTATTTAGTGCATCCAAAGTTGTTTTATTATCATCCTGAGTACAGCATTAATGTGATCACGGATTTAAATGATATCGGAGAGGTGCCGTTTACCTGGCGTGATTATTTCAATTTTACCGGAGGCTTCCGAAATTTTAACAGCAGCGGGGGTACACGCTTTAATATAAGTGAAAGTGATTTGGGGTTTGCCGTGGCGCAAAACAATCGCGCGGCGGCGATCGGGACCAAGTTCGCCGCCGCAAATTTTAGCTACGGACTGAGTCCGACACTGGATTTAAGTGGTTTTGGCATTGCTTCAGAAAACAGCACCTCTTTAGTGTCCAACACCATCAATCAATTTATTTTGTCCGGCATTACAGAACAAACCCAGGTGCGGTCCCAGCAAAACAATCAATTAGGCATGTTAAAATTCAGCGGAATTTACAAACCCGATGCCAGTTTGCAGGTGGATTATGACATTTTACTCAAAGCTTCTGATCAGCGCCAAGAGGATGCCACGTTTTCTGCTTTTGCCGATCAAACAAATGATATCGCAGAGCGTAAGGAAAACCGTCCTGCCTCGTTACAACAAAATATAAACGCCTATTACACCGCTTCAGAAAACGACATTTTTGCAGGACAACTGCAACATATGCACCAATTAGAGGACCCTTTTTACAATGCCATTACCGATTTGCTACCCTTTGCTGGAATTTTGCCGGTGAGCCAGCAACAGGGGCGTTTTGACCTGAGTCAAACTAAAGAGATACAAACCGACAAAATCGATGGTAAAGTCGACTATTATCGCATTTTAAATAAAACCAGCCACTTGAATATTACCCTGGGAACAACCTTGAGTACTCAGCAATTTGACTCTAGGATTTTTGAAGGTGTGAATGGTAACTCTATTTTACTGGAAGAGACGCTTCCAGTGGACGGCCAAAGCACGTCCTTGATCAATGCGGTGAATTATAATTTTAATGATGTTTTTCTCGGGGTCCATTATAAAATAAAGCGAGGTGATTTCACTTTTTCGCCTGGTTTGACAGTGCACCAATACGCCCTATCAAATACCCAGCAAGGCAGCAAAGAGCGTCAAGATCAGTTATTGCTCTTGCCTGATTTCTTTGCCCTTTGGGATATAAAAAACAGTGAGAATTTACGGTTTAATTACAGTAAAACGGCAGAATACACTGATGTGAACAACCTAGCCCAGGCTTATGTGTTTAACAACTACAATCGTCTTTTTGCAGGAAATCGATATTTAGGCAACGCTTTGTCTGAGTCGTTTCGATTGAATTATTTCAGTTATAACTTATTTAATTACACCAACATCAATGGTTCTTTGAGTTATACTAAACGCACTAAGGGGATCAAAAATAACACCACCTTGGTAGCCATTAATCAGGTTACTCAGCCAGAAAATTTTGATTCAGACAATCCAGACCATATTTATACAGCTTCAGGGCGCATCAGTAAGCGCATCAGCAAAATTGAATACCGCCTGAATGCTACGGTGAGCTACAGTGAGCTTTTTTCACGCGTGAATGAGGCCTTGCAAGAGAGCCAAAGTCTGACGCAAAATTATCGCCTGAGTGCCCGAAGTAGTTTTAAGGATTGGCCGAACTTTGAGCTAGGATATAATTGGACCAGAAACCAGTACAACAACGGCCGAATAGATCAGTTGTTTTTTACCCAAAGACCTTTCTTCTCTTTGGATGTCAATTTCTTGAAGTCTTTTTATTGGACTGTGAATTGGGATTTTTATGACTACCGCAATCAGGAAAACACCGTGCAAAACAATTATTCTTTTTTAAACAGCACCCTGTATTATCAAGAGGAGGATAGTCCATGGGAGTTCTCAATCCAGGGGACCAATCTGACCAACAATCAGGCTACCAATACAGATAGTTTTACCGAACAATTCAACAGCACAAGTCAATACATCGTTCTTCCGCGCATTCTGATGTTTGTAGTCAAATACGATTTGTAATTGGGGCCGAGATGTAGTCCTGTAATGCACCAGAGAAAATATCTCAGGCACTATTTTTAGTATCTTGCATAAACTAAAGTGATTTTTCTTTTAACACTCCCTGATAAACCATGAAGAATTCAATAAGTGAAAGAGGTCATGTCCTGAGCCACCGTCAAGAGGCTGTAATGACTATAGAATTCGGTCATCCGGCACACAACAGCCTTCCTGCTTATCTGCTGGATGAGCTAGTTCAAGCTATTGATCAGGCTTCAAAGGATGATCAGGTTAAGGTTGTGGTTATGCGTAGCTTTGGTGAGCGCAGTTTTTGTGCAGGAGCTAGTTTTCAAGAATTAATTGCCATAGAAAACCAAACTCAGGGCAAGGCATTTTTTAGTGGCTTTGCTCGGGTGATCAACGCCATGCGACGTTGTGAAAAATTGATCATTGCTCGTGTTCAGGGTAAAGCAGTGGGGGGTGGAGTAGGTATCATTGCAGCTGCAGACTATACACTAGCCATGGAGACCGCGGGGGTAAAGTTAAGCGAGCTCACCATAGGGATTGGTCCTTTTGTCATCGCACCGGCCATAGAGCGTAAAATAGGTATAGCGGGACTCAGCGCTTTATCAATTGATGCCCAAGGCTTTAGATCAGCACGCTGGGCCGAGTCCAAAGGTCTATACACACAGGTATTTGATTCTGTCAAGGCCATGGATAAAAGTTTGGCTGACCTTTGCCAGGATCTCTCACAATACAATATTGAAGCAATGCGTGCTTTGAAGTCCGTTCTTTGGGAGGGAACGGAGCATTGGGATGAGTTGCTTTTTGAGCGAGCGGCCATGAGCGGTCGACTCGTCTTAAGTCCAGAAACAAAATCACAACTCGCTCCCTACAAACAACCCAAACCATGATTCAGCAAACAACCCAAACCATGATTCAGCAAGCAACCCAAACTATGATAAAACAAATTTTATTCCTCGCGCTGATGGCCTGCAGTATGATGGCCACTGCTCAATGGACTACAGATACTGAGGCGAACACCTTAGTCTCTTCTTTGTCTAGTGATGACATGAAAGCTATTGGAGCCTCTGATGGCTCAACTTATGTTGTGTTTTGGCACAGCGTGGGAGCGCCTGAAAATTATGAATTAAGACTACAAGTGCTTAATTCAGCTGGTGAGCAGATGTTAGGTGATCAGGGGGTATTGGTCAGTGACGATCTTCCTATGAGCACTTATACGGTTCTGTGGAATGTCGTGGTAGACCAGCAGGATAATCTTTATATCGGGGCTACTGGGACCGGAGGTGGCGATCCGGCTTTTGTTTTTAAAATGGACCTTCAAGGCAATCGTTTATGGGGTCCTACCGGGCTTTCTGTGGGCAGTGGAAATGCCGTCAAAATATTACCCCTGGCTCAAGGCAATGTATTAGTGTCTTGGTGGGCCTCTTCTGGTGTAGCGCAAATACAGCAATACGATGCTTCAGGTCAAGCCGTTTGGGGCGCACCGCAGTCTGTAACCCTTGGATCGAGCAGTACGGTGGTGGGCAATATGTTTGAATTAGCGGACGGCGAATTCATTGTGGTATTTCATAAAGTTCTTACAGGGATTAATTCATTTTTACACGCCCAGCGCTTCGATGCAAGTGGCACTACAGTTTGGACAGCGCCAATTCAAATCAGTGATCAAGCTACCGCCTTTAATCGAGATTATCAGGGTATAATAATAGACGATAAAGTGTATATGGGCTACTTTGCTTCTTCAGCCACACGTTTTGATACTTTTTTACAATGCATTGCTCCAGATGGTACAATGCCATGGGGTGTTAACGGCTCTTCTTTTGACACTACTCAGGCTTTTTACGAGATGAGTCCATATATGGGGTATAAACCAGGCGCAGATGATATATGGATGAGCAGTACCTACACCAATTCATCCCAGAGTGAGAAAGGGACTTATTTACAGAGATTTGATCGCAGCACTGGGGATCGCCTCATGGGAGATGGCGCTTTTGAATTGTACCCCGTTGGGTCTGAATCTGTGCCTGTAGGCGGGATGAATATTGCCGAGCAAGGACCGATATTGCTCATTAAAGAGGGTGTAGATAATGGGGCTTCACCGACGGTCCTTCGCGCGACTTATTTGGATGAAACCGGCCAAACGGTTTGGCCTGAAGGGCTAATAGATGTGGCTACTTTTCAAGCTAACAAGGGGCGCATCCATCATACCGGTATGGTCAATAATCAAAGCGTTGCAGTGTTTGTTGAGCAAAAAGCTGGTCCTGCGAAGGTCTATGCCCAAAATATTGTAGATGGTGAGGTCGTACTGAGTCAAAACGATTTTGACTCAGCCATTGACATGACCTTTTTAAACCCTTTTTCTGAGCAAATATCAGCCACAGGATCTGATCTGGATACTTTGGTGGTAGAAGTTTTTGATGCCTTGGGTCGAAGAATTATCGCTCAGGCTAAATACGCTAAACTTGACCAGTACAATGTCAGTGGGTGGGCCAGAGGCCTATATTATTTTAAGGTCACTGACCACAAAGACAATCACAGGGTTTATAGACTGATCAAGCAATAAGCGCCTGCAAAGGACTTTATTCTATTCATTTCAAGGGAATTATTCCATTGCCCCGGGAGGATACTCGGCCAGAATCTTGTCGACAATTTTTTGAATGCGCAAGAGTTTTTTCTCAACCTTTTCATTGGGATAGAGTTGTGCAGTGCCTTTACCTTGCCAAACGAGTTGATTTGTTTGGGCGTCGACCAAATTGATGTAAAGTTGGCCCTGGGTGCGGGTACTCACACTCGGCCCAAAGAAACCGCCATTCCACCATGGAGACCAGCCCCAACCCCAACCCCAGCTGAAGTTGTTTTGAAATACATCCACCTCTTTTTCCTCTTTGGTAAAAACATGGACCAAAAGGCCCGCCTCCTTGGATTTTGTGAGTCCTTTGGCTGAAAGATTGTTATCAATGGCGTGTAGAATTCTCTTTTTGTCCAAATCACTGACTTCCATTTTATCTACGGAAGGTTTAAAAAATGCAAAACTTGTGTATTGATCAAATGTTACAGCTGTATCGTAATCTACGGCAACACGCACGGAGCTGCACCCCATAAGCACCAGGCTAAGGCTAAAAAGCAAAAAACGTATCTTCATAATAATGGCATTAAGATTATTTGACTTTGTTTGAAAAGGCAGTGATCAAAATTCATCCTTAATCGCTCTCAAATAAGCTGTCGTCAACAAGGTTTGGCAAAGTCACCGTTAAATTCGGCTCTTGTGCCATAGCCCGCTTAATGGCAAAAATAGCCTCATCGTTTCTGGCCCAACTGCGTCTTGCAATCCCGTTGTTGACATCCCAAAAGAGCATAGAACTCAATTTTTGTTCTGCCTCTTTAGATCCATCAAGAACCATACCGAAACCTCCATTGATCACCTCGCCCCAGCCTACGCCACCGCCATTGTGAATGCTGACCCAGGTGGCCCCTCTGAATGAATCTCCGATAACGTTATGAATGGCCATATCTGCAGTGAATCTACTGCCGTCATATATGTTTGAAGTTTCTCTGTATGGCGAGTCTGTACCCGACACATCGTGATGATCACGCCCCAATATTACAGGACCGAGATCACCCTGGGCAATCGCCTTGTTAAAGGCCCGGGCAATAGCGATGCGTCCGTCGCTGTCTGCATATAGGATACGTGCCTGTGAGCCAACCACCAAAGCATTTTCTTGAGCCCCTTTAATCCATTGAATATTATCAGCCATTTGCTGTTTGATTTCCTCAGGGGCTTTGGACATGAGTTGTTCCAAAACACTGCATGCTATCGCGTCAGTCTTTGCTAAATCATTAGGGTCGCCAGAGGCGCAAACCCACCTAAAGGGGCCAAACCCATAGTCAAAACACATGGGGCCCATGATGTCTTGAACATAGCTCGGGTATTTGAATTCCTCAACACTGCCTTGTTTCAATACATCACCACCTGCTCTGGAGGCTTCTAACAAAAATGCATTGCCGTAATCAAAGAAATAAGTACCATTTACAGTATGCTTATTGATCAGTTCAGCATGACGCACGAGACTTTTTTGAACGTGTATTTTAAACTGATCGGGGTCATTGGCCATCATCTCATTAGCCTGTTCAAAACTGAGTGAAACGGGATAGTAGCCTCCGGCCCAAGGATTGTGTAATGAGGTTTGATCACTCCCAATATCGACCTTAATTTGCTCTTTTTCAAAGTGTTCCCAAACAGAAACTATATTTCCGTGGAAGGCCATGGATAGAGCGACTTTTTCTTTTAATGCCCAGCGCACTTTCTGGGTTAAGGCAGCGAGATCAACAAAAACTAGATCTACCCAGCCTTGACTGTGACGGGTGTCTATGGCTTTTCGATTCACTTCAGCACATACTGTGACACAACCTGCGATATTACCCGCTTTTGGCTGAGCGCCACTCATTCCTCCTAAACCAGAGGTGACAAATAATCCGCCTTGGGGCGACTTTCCTAATTTTCTGAAAGCATTTAATACGGTAATGGTCGTGCCATGGACAATGCCTTGTGGACCTATGTACATATAACTGCCTGCAGTCATTTGGCCGTATTGGGACACCCCTAACGCATTAAATCGCTCCCAATGATCGGGTTTGGAGTAATTTGGGATCATCATACCATTGGTGACCACTACCCTGGGGGCATGCGGACCTGAAGGAAATAAACCCATAGGGTGACCGCTGTACATCACCAGAGTTTGATCGTCGTTCATTTGCGCTAAATATTGCATGGTCAGACGATATTGCGCCCAGTTCTGAAAAACGGCACCATTACCCCCATAAGTAATTAGCTCATGTGGATGTTGGGCCACCGCGTGATCCAGGTTGTTTTGAATCATGAGCATAATGGCCTTGGCTTGCTGACTTTGACCGGGATAATCCTCTATAGGACGTGCAAATATTGGGTGTTCTGGGCGTAATCGATACATATAAATACGCCCGTAGTTCTTTAACTCTTGTTTGAATTCTGACAGCAGTATTTTGTGATCTTTGGCCGGAAAATACCGCAGCGCATTGCGCAGGGCTAATTGCTCTTCTTCGGGCGAAAGTATTGATTTTCGTTTTGGCGCGTGATTCACTTCAGGGTCAAAAGGTTTCGGCTCTGGTAAAACCTTGGGGATGCCTTGAATTATTTCCTCTTGAAAGGTCATGAGTTGTGTTTTTAGGTTTTGGCATTTCCCTTGTAAGGACAGTGACGACAATTACTGTCGCAGCAGTAACCCCGCTTGAGATGATATTGCTCGGTAAAACAGCGATATCCCTCAGGGGTTAGATAAAAATCTCCGTCTTCTAAAGGAATATGTTTTTTAGGAAATTGCACAGGCAAAAATACCACTTTAATGCCGCAAACTAAAAAACCTTTTAAGAATCAGTTGCCCAAAAATTCGAACTCAACAGAGCAAGGGATGTCATGACCCACATGGCCCATGCCCTCTCCCGAGGCCCCAGCATTTTGAAAAACAGCAGCACCGGTGACGGCCTTGTGGCGCAAGTTAAAGGTGTAAGTTACTCCGGCAATGAGCGGTTTGTAATAAACCAAAGTGGCGTAATGGGGTACATTGAAGCTCTCAATAGCGGTCGCTTCATTGTCACTCTCAGCAGAGTAGGCATGAGTATAGGACCAGCCCTGCTCATAGTCATAGGAGGAGGATTCTGGATCAATCATCACCCTACCATTGCCTTCGAATTTAAAGAAAAATGAACCTTCACTTGTGGCTAGGGATATTTTGCTTTCGCTACCGGCAGTGAAGTCCTCTATCTTTCCAGCACCAAAATTAGTTTTGACCTCTATGCGGTATATACCGCTATATTTAGGGGTAAATGTTGCCCCGTCTAGTCCCTCAAGTCTACTGGCGGTAGCATACTCTAGCGCCCCAGATTGAATAGGCGCGCGAAAACAGCCTCCGGTTTGTTTGTATAGGGCATAATCTTCACGGCTAAATTGGGGCTGCCATTGTGTTCCGTCGAAAGTATAAACGCCCAACTGCACGTCATTGGCGCCCAGGGTGCTGATATTAGTATTGAACACAGTGGTGCCCGCTGCGAGATTTCCACCATTGGGATTGACGACCGTGGTTATATCAAGGGTACTTGTTAAGGCTACTCTCGGAAATAGAAGGCCCGCAGTGTTTCCAGCCACATCAATAGCCCCTTCAGGGCTTGTGGTACCAATACCAATTTGTGCGTGGCTTAATTGCAGACCACAGAGTATTACAGCACTGGCTAATCCAATTTTTCGATATAATGATGTAAATGCGTTTGGCATAATTATTCGTTAATGTAACTAATTTCAACTACACAGCCTAAATCACCATTAATTTCGATATGTCCACTTCCGTCAGTTCCGATGGCGCCATCAGAAATGAACCCATTAGCAATTAATTGATCAAAAGTAAGCCCGATGTCGTAGGACACTCCAGGAACTAAATTTGTTTCCAAAATGGTGAATTGAGCTTGATTATAAGCGTTGTAATATTCATTTACCGTGCCCTCATCGAAAAGTGAATCATCATTATTTCCAGAAAAACTCTTCATGGCCACAGTGTGATTTTGACCGTTGAAACTGAAAGTAAAGTCACCACCTTGGGCACCGAAATTAGCGTGCTGATCGTCAGGTTCTCCCGTAGAAGGCAGATCCATTTTTCCTCCACCAAAATGTAAACTCACTTTGATTTTATAGGTGCCGTAATACTGAGGTACAAAGGTTTTACTGTCAAAGCTAATTCCTTGTTCTCCTAGACTGTGTCCGGTGCGAAGATTGCTGTTTTGAATGTAAATTTTATTGTCCTTTTTGTCAAATTGAGCCACCCACTCTGTCCCAGTCCATTGGTATAGGCCCGGGTAGACAGCCGTGGCATTGGTTCCACTACTTTTAGTATTGTAAACCATGGTTCCCACAACTGGAGTATTGCCATCAGGAGTAGTAATGGTGGCTGTAGTTGTATTGCTTAATTCCACGCGGGGATAGACAAATCCTTGAGTCATGGAAATATCAAGAAGCCCCTCAGGGTTGCTCGTGCCAATACCAATTTGTCCCCATACAGGGATTTGGCTGAGAACCATTATAAGAGCAAATATGGAATTCTTGAATTTCATGAATTATTCTCCCATATAAATGAATTCAACACGACAGGGTAAATCGTAAGCGATATATCCACGTCCTGTCCCAGAACCTTCACCTTCGAATTCTGGAGCGAGGTCTTGGGTAAATGATAAATTAAAACTATGGCCCACACCGGCTTGTAAAGACACAAATCCGGTCCAAGTATATTCTTGCCAAATGGCAAAAAATTTGCGATCACCGCCTGTAGGAATGCTGACGCTGCTGTCATAATTCGTCGAGTAGGCACCCACAGGAATGTAGCGATGCACACCGTTTAGTTCAAAGTCAAAAGTGCCGGTTTGACGGGCAATGTTCAAATCTCCGTCACTAGCAGGAGAACCATCTTCATCGGGTTGTTTAGCAACACCACCGCCATAGTTTACCGAAAGGATTACTTTGTATGTTCCGGTATAGGTCGGTGTAAAGCTTTGATTGGTGAGGCCTCCGATGTTGGCGGGTAAAAGTCCAGTGATTGGTTCAGTACGTATACCTAAAACACTTTCAAACATGACTTGCTCCTTGCGGTCAAATTGAGCATCCCATTTGGTGCCAGTCCATACATATAGTCCAGGAGAAACATCATTAGCGCCATTATTGGTCGTGGCAGTATTGTAGATGACGGTTCCAGCAGGAATATTCCCGCCTTGTGGATTTACAGCAGGACTTTCGCTTAGGGTTGAACTCAAGGCCAAACGAGGCATGACAACGCCATAATTAGCACTCTCGATATCAAGAGCAGCCTTTGGGTTAGCGGTATTGATCCCGACTTGAGCCGTTATAGACAGCACATTGAGGGCACAAGTCAGAATCAATATTTGTTTTATTGGGGCCAAATCAGAAGGTTTTAACTTATTGACAGGTCAAAAGTCCTCATAAATACGATTAAATGCAAATAAAATCGATAAAATGCATTTTATTTTAACATTTAATCAAATTCAAGCTGGTCTAAATCCTCAATATTCCCCTCAAGTATGTCGAAATTGTAAGGTAGGGGGTCTGATTTTATGCAAGGGTTAGGCTCTTTCTAATAATTCACCCTTATTTTTGGGCTGACTCAGGTCTAAACTCAATGGAATTGCTGAAAAAATGAACGGGGGAGGCACCTTAATACATGAAATAGATCACTATTTGAACTTGAAGTCTAAAATTCAGAAGGTCGATCTTTCAGCATTGGGTCTTCCTGAGCAATCTCTATTCATTTTGCGGGAAGACGAACTTTTAGCAGAGGCCTCTGGTAATAAACTCAGAAAATTACTGCCCAATCTAAAGCAGGCAGCCCTGGACGGGATTAAGCGCGTAGTTACCTTTGGTGGAGCCTATTCCAATCACATTGCCGCGACTGCAGCGGCCGGACAAAAATTTGGCTTTGAAACTGTAGGTTTTATTCGCGGTGAGGAACTGGCCTTAAATTGGCAAAAAAACCCGACACTGCGCCAGGCCTCAGAGTGTGGTATGAAACTCGTTTTCATCAATAGAACAGAATATCGAGAGCGACAACATACCACTTACTTAAGTAGATTAAAAGAGCGTTATGAGCCTTGTGTGATCATTCCGGAAGGGGGAAGCAATGAATTAGCAATTCAGGGTGTGGCAAAAATGACCCGTTTACTGCCTAAACAGTTTAAGGTCTTGTGTACGCCCATCGGCACTGGTGGAACTATGGCGGGTTTATTAAGTGGTGCTCATTACGGTCAGCAAGTTTGGGGGTTCTCTGCTTTAAAAGGTATTGATTTCGAGAGCCACCTAAGTCAATATGGCCCAGGAATCGAAAGAACTATTTTTAGCGACTATCATTTTGGAGGATATGCTAAAGCCAATAATGAATTGATTGAATTTATTAATAATTTTAGGGTTCAAACTGGAATTGCATTAGATCCTGTGTATACGGGAAAAATGATGTTTGGATTAATAGATTTTTTAAAGAAAAATCCTGAGGTTAATGCTCAAGATATTTTGGTTATTCATACAGGGGGGCTTCAAGGGATTCAGGGGTTTAATGAATTGAATAAGGGTTTGGTCAAAATAACAGTGGATTAAAAAAAGCGTGCATATGAATATTAAGTCATCGATTAAATTTTTTGGGCTTGTGGCATTAATTGTGTTGTCCTCCTGTGGGGCAAAAAAAAATACGGTTCGTAAAAATAGATCAAGACCAGTGGCTGAAAAAACAGTGGCTTCCAATGTCGCGTCATCCACGATCACAGAAAATGCCCATACTGATCCTGAGGTTCAACCCATGACTGCAGAGCAACGCATGCAGTTTTACATCCAGACTTTTGCGCCCATTGCTATGGAGGAGATGCGACTTTATAACATCCCTGCGAGCATAACTCTAGCTCAGGGTATATTGGAAAGTGGCGCAGGAAACGGCACCCTGGCCATTAAGGCCAATAATCACTTTGGGATTAAATGTCATTCGACCTGGAGTGGTGAGCGCGTATATCACGATGATGATGAGCTGGGCGAGTGTTTTCGCAAGTATACCGAGGTAAAGTATTCTTATAGAGATCATTCACTCTTTCTGACCCAGCGATCGCGCTATGCCGATTTATTTAAGCTTAAAATATCGGATTATAAAGGCTGGGCAAAAGGATTAAAAAAGGCTGGCTATGCCACTGATCCAAAATATCCTGATAAGCTCATTAGCCTTATCGAGCGCTTTGAATTGTGGCAATTTGATGAATCAGGAGCTTTAGCCGAGCAATCAGAAAGTTATGAGCAGCAAAGTGCCAATGAAACGAGTAATGAGCACTCGATCAGGGGCCGAAACCGAATTTATGTCGTGGTTCCAGGCGATACCCTATATAGTTTGTCAAAGCGTTTTGGCCTTACCGTAGATCAAATCATGGAGCACAACAAACTTCAATCCATCGATTTATCTGTCGGTCAGCAGTTGCGCATTCCTCGATAACTATTTTTTATTTGGATTTTTCCACTTGCGGAATTGCTCGGGAGTCAGTATTGACTTTAGGGTTTGAGCAAAAGCTTGGTTCTCTTCGCTGGCCGCTTTACCGAGAAGCATCTGTGGACTTTGACCTGAGCGTGTAGCCTCAGTCACTAGCGCACGGAATATGGCTCTTTGCTGAGAACCGTCCAAATTTAGAGTTTGAGACAACTGATCCACTTGGATTTTTGCGGCTTCATCTGGACGACTATTGTCTTGTTGCAATTGTTGACCATGCATAGGTTGGGTCAATAAACCCAGAAATAAACAAAGGGCGCTAAGTACTTTTAGGTAGGTTTTCATAGAATGAATCAATTAATAAAGCTAATCTACATAATATTTTTGTACCAACCTACGCTTTATCAAAGGCAATGTCGAACCTATTCTATAGGCAATACCCAAAGCCCTTGCTCGTCTTTTTCGACTTTGGCCAGTTTATTTTTGGTCAATTGTTTTATGGATTTGTCCCATTTTTTATTGCTCAAACCACTGATTTCTTTGAGTGCGGAAAGCGCCATAGGCCCCTGCTTTTTAAGCGTGTCGAGCAGGCTTTGCTCTTCATCGCTCAAGAGGACTGTGATCTGATTTCGTTCGGGCTTCATTTGAGGGAAAAACAAGACCTCTTGTATCGATGGATTGTTCGTTAGAAACATGATCAGGCGATCCATGCCAATACCCATACCTGAGGTTGGGGGCATACCGTATTCCAAAGCACGAAGGAAATCGTTGTCAATGTACATGGCCTCGTCATCCCCGCGGTCAGCCAGTTTAACTTGGGCTTCAAATCGCTCGCGCTGATCAATCGGGTCATTGAGCTCACTGTAGGCATTGGCAATTTCTTTGCCGCATACCATAAGTTCAAATCGTTCTGTGAGCTCTGGTTGATCGCGATGACTTTTGGTCAGCGGGCTCATCTCTTTAGGATAGTCCGTAATAAAGGTCGGTTGTATGAATTGACCTTCACATTTAGCCCCAAAGATTTCATCGATGAGTTTTCCTTTGCCCATGGTCTCATCAACCTCAATGCCTAAAGATTGAGCAGCTGATCTCAGGGTCTGCTCAGTAGCTCCAGTAATGTCAATACCGGCGTATTTTTTAATGGCCTCGGTCATGGTGACTCTGGGGTAAGGTGCTTTAAAGTCAATCTCGTGGGCACCAAATTGGGCCTTGGTGCTTCCATTGACTTGAAGGGCGCAATACTCGAGCAGTTCTTCGCAAAATTCCATCATCCAATGGTAATCCTTGTAGGCCACATAGATCTCCATGGCCGTAAACTCGGGATTGTGAGTGCGATCCATGCCTTCATTGCGGAAGTTTTTCGAAAACTCATATACTCCGTCAAAGCCTCCCACAATTAATCGCTTTAGATAAAGTTCGTTTGCAATGCGCAAGTAAAGCGGAATGTCCAAACTGTTGTGGTGTGTGATAAAAGGTCTTGCTGCAGCGCCTCCAGGTATCGATTGAAGTACAGGGGTTTCCACTTCAAAATAGCCGCGTTCGTTAAAGAAGTCTCGCATGGCATTAAAAAGTCTAGTCCTTTTTATGAAGACCTCTTTCACATGTGGATTAACCACAAGGTCAGCATACCGCTGACGATACCTTAGTTCTGGGTCATTAAATTCGTCATGGACATTTCCTTCGCTGTCTGTTTTGGGCAGAGGTAAAGGTTTAATGGCCTTAGAGAGCACGGTAAATTCCTGAACTTGAATTGTTTTTTCACCCACCTGGGTCGTAAATAGAGTCCCTTTAATACCGATAAAATCGCCTATATCTAAAAGCTTTTTATAAACTTCATTATAAAGGGTTTTGTCTTCAGTCGGACAAATTTCATCTCTGTTAAAATAAACCTGAATTCGTCCGCTGGAGTCCTGCAATTCGGCAAAAGAGGCCTTACCCTGAATACGTCTCGACATCAGGCGACCAGCCACGATCACTTGTTTTCCTTCCTGGTAATGCTCTTTTATTTGCTGGGCGGTGGTCTCCACCGGATAAAGCGCCGCGGGATATGGGTCAATACCCAAAGCGCGTAATTGATTGAGTTTTTCCAGGCGAATTAGTTCAAGTTCTGTGCGTTGCATGATGTCCAAATATGCCGCAAAAATAATTAATTATTCGCGGTTTGGGCCGTGGAGTCGTATTGAAAATATGCCGTATTTTTGTCCTATGAGTTTTTGGCGTGTCTTATTGTCATTATTATTTCCGCCTTTGGCCGTGGTAGATAAGGGCTGTGGCTCTTTTATTATCGTATGTATTTTGACCATTTGCGGGTGGGTGCCGGGCGTCATTGCAGCACTGATCATCCTGAATAATCCAAATCGATAATATGCAAAGCAATAAATCAGTTTTGTTTCAAGATCTCGGTATGATGGACTACGCCCAGGCTTGGGATTATCAAGAGCAGCTTTTTAAGGCTATTGTCCAGACAAAAATTGACAATCGAAGAAATAATGCTCAAGCACTCACCCAGAATCACCTGCTTTTTGTCCGCCATCCCCATGTCTACACGCTTGGGAAAAGTGGCGATCCTGAGAATTTACTTATCGATGAGCAAAAGTTGGCTTCAATAGGGGCTCAATTTTTTAAAATTAATCGCGGCGGGGACATTACCTATCACGGCCCAGGTCAAATCGTAGGTTATCCGATATTGGATTTGGAGAATTTCTTTACCGACATTCATAAATATCTGCGTTTGCTCGAGGAGGTGATCATTTTGACTTTGGCCGATTACGGGATAAAGTCAGAGCGCTCTCCCGGAGAAACGGGAGTGTGGTTAGATGTGGGAACCCCATTTGCTCGAAAAATATGCGCTATGGGGGTTCGTGCGAGTCGTTGGGTGACTATGCATGGTTTTGCCCTCAATGTCAATACAGACTTGGGCTATTTCGACCACATGATTCCTTGTGGAATTCGCGGTAAATCGGTCACTTCAATGCGTGTCGAGTTAAAGGTGGCTGAGGTTGATGAAAAGGCGGTGACTCAAAGACTCCAGCATCATTTTCAAAATCTTTTCCAGGCCCAATTGATTTTTTCTTAATCTAAACGATAAATCAAGAGTTCATCGGCTTGTCCCTGAACAACGAGTTCGAGCTTGCCGTTATTATTCAGGTCAGCAATGTCAACCTTAGAGCTGCCAAAAAAGGGCAAGTTCTTTAAAAGTCGTCCTTCACTATTGTAGATATAGATATTTTGACTGTCCTTATCGACCATAACGCTGCGGAGTTTATTGCCAAACTTAAATACCTGAGGCCCGAGATAATTTCCCAAGGGCAGTTCGATAAGATGTTGGTCAATGCGCAATAAGGGATCGTCAAATTCTACCGTATGGGCCCCGTAATAAACCACGCGATACTGGGCTGGGGATTTTGCCGTTAGTTTTACTACGGCTCCATTTTCACTGATGAGAATTTGACTTCCGTCTTCGGTCCAAAATACAATTTTACCCTCGTGTTTAACGGGCACATCAGCACTGAAGTTAAATTGCTCACTCACGGGGATGCGCACTTTACCCGTGCGGCTTAAAATTTGAAGTTGTCCGTTTTTCAGTAAAAAAAGTAGATAATCTTTATTGTTGATTCTAATATGTGTGGGCGGGTGGCTCACTGTGGCAGGTGCTTTATTGTAGGTAAATCCTCGCACGCGCTTGCCCTGGGCATCGTACATTAATACAGAGCGGTCCTGAATCACAACAAAACGATATTTTCTGTTATTGTCGTAATCAAAAATGGCCAATGGTTGAGATATTGGGTCTTTAAAGGTTTTTGGAAATGGGCCCACATCGCGGCCATTTCGGTCAATTATGTACCATTTTTTGGCCGTAACAAAAGCCAATTGTTTCTTTCCATTGCGCAACAGGTCTACTTCCTGAATAGGCCCAATGATGGGCTCTTTTAAATCACGATACCACAGTGTTTTTCCATTTGGCGCTATGAAATACAATCGATTATTGATATCCTGAACTACTATATTTTTACCGCCTGATCTGTGATTGCTAAAAAACTGTGGTGCCTGGGCTAAAGGGGCGTTAAGTTTTATACTGCGCAAAAGTGGGCCTGTTGATTCCTGATTTACATTTTGGCCGCCGCTGACAAGGGCATAATTCAGGTGCAAAAAGCCGCTGTCTTCAATGAGTTGAAGCGTTTGAATACTTTTATTGTCGCCATCACTTGTCCAGGCCAGTACACTACTTTCTCGAGCGAGATCTTCCTGGGTGCTCTGCCATGCATCACTTCTGGCCAGTGTATTTTTATTTTGAAGTTGCA
>JALRAI010000024.1 GCA_023258055.1 Flavobacteriaceae bacterium
CACTCAAGAATTCACCCATGTCGGCCCTGAGGTTTATTCCTCTATGTGCTACTTCCACGCTGCTCATGCTGAAGTAGTAAACGGTAATGGTCAAAGTGAAAGTGCTTGGGCCGATGGAGACCCTCTAGGGGGTAACAGTTGGGCTATGGGCTTTGAACAGTGTTATTAGTCTCAGTAATTTTTTAACATAATTTACCCGAAAAAAGACATCTTAACAGGTGTCTTTTTTATTTAGTGTATATTTGCGCAATTATTGAGTCAATGACGTTTCTAAGGCCGGAAATACTTACCGCTCTCCTTCTTCTCGCCGTTCCGATTATTGTTCACCTTTTCGAATTCAGAATTTTTAAGCCCACAGCCTTTACCAATCTATTGTTTCTGGAGGATCTTAAAAATGAACAACATCGTTACCAAAAGCTCAAAAAATGGGTCATACTGCTGCTTCGTCTGGGATATTTTTCTGGTTTAATATTGGCCTTTGCTCTACCCACCATCTTGAACCAGGAGGCGAAAAAAAATGACGCCCCAGTGACCGTTATTTATGTCGACAACTCACACAGTACAGGTGCCAAAGGTGCATCTGGCACTACCCTATTATCCGAGGCTAAAGAGGAGTTATATCAATGGAGCAAAGCCATGCAGGGCCAACAGATCAATTGGTTTACCAATGAGGCTGAATTCCCCAATCAATCTCAAAATGCCTTCCAACAAAGCGTTTTAAAGCTCAAGGCCAGTCCAAAGCAACTTACCACGCAGCAGGTCCTACTCCGAGCAAAGAATATATTCGAGCGAATGGGCACAAAAAATCCACAGCTCATTTGGTTTACAGATTTTCACAATTGGAGGAACCCTACAGAAGATCTCGGAATTAAAATTATACTGCGCCCCTTAAACGCAGTAGATAGATCAAATATTTGGCTCGAGAAGGCCACTGTCGATCAATCTGATCCGGAGAATACACTTTTGAGTGTCTTAATCGGTAATAATGCGGTAGATAATCAAACCCCCACAATAAGTGTTTACGCCCAAGATCAGCTGATAACGCAAACGGGGGCCTTGTTAGAGCCAGGCCAAGAACGCACAATGGAGTTTGATTTAGGCAGGATCAGCGGTGGCAAAGGCCAAATAGTTCTGCAAGATAGCGGCCTGAGTTACGATGACACCTTGTTCTTTAATATACCTGATCAACCCCAAGTTAAGATTCTCAGTATTGGCAATAGGTCTAGCTCGGTACTGAACTCCATATATGATGAAAAAGATTTTGCTTTTACCCAAAAGGACTTAAGTAGTTTGGATTACAGCCTGATTTTCGGTCAAAACTTAATTATTTTGGATCAAGTGGCCCAGACCAGTAACACCCTAATTACCCCCTTAAAAAAGCATCTGACAGATGGCGGAACTCTGGTAATTATTCCTGAGGTCAATGCTTTTGAGGCCACTCAAAATCTTTTAAACAATTTCAACATTGGCCAAGTGGAATCCATTGAAAATCAGCCCAGAAAACTAGTCGACATTCATACAAATGACCCTTTTTATTCCGGTATTTTTGAAAAGGATTTTGAAGTGTTTCAATACCCGACAATCGGTCAAAGCTTACAGGTCATAACCGATGCAAAAACATTGCTTTCATTTGAACAAGGCACAGCTTATCTTTTAGAAAAAGACAATGTTTATGCTTTTACAGGCCCAATCACAGGAACAAATACAAATTTTGATCAATCCCCTCTAAGTGTGGCAACCATGATTCAAATGGCGAGAAAAACAAGAGTTTTCCCCAGGCCCTACTACCCAACAATCTTGAGCAATAACACTGAAAAAACCCAGGATTACTCAGAATTAAGTGCATTAATCCCGGGGACCTTGGTAGCAGATCAAGTCGTGGTTCTAAAACGAGGAAATGAAGAAATTATCCCACGACAAAAACAAAAACAAGAGGCCATAGAAATTGACTTTAGTGCCATTGAATTCAAACCTGGACATTATCAAGCCCTAATTGAAAATGATGAATTGGGGTGGTTTAGTTTCAATGACCCTAGGGATGAAAGTCACGGTCAATTTTCAGTACCTGACTTGGATTCTAAACTAATCAACACCTCTGATAATATGAACATGGCCATAGCCTCAATTAATCAAAATTACCAAGGCAAACAACTATGGGTTTGGTTTGCTATTTTTGCATTGATTTGCTTTTTGGCCGAAATGTTCATTTTAAAACAAGCCACATGAAAACACTATTGAAATCGGTTACAGTTATTGATCCGCAGAGTCCTTTCCACAAGCAAGTCGTTGATATTTTAATTGAAGACGGCCTCATAAAGCAGGTCGCCTCAAAGATCAATGACAATAAAGCCCAGTGTATTGAACTCACTAATGCTCATGTGTCTCAGGGTTGGTTTGACCCCTCAGTATCATTGGGAGAACCAGGTTTTGAAGAGCGCGAAACCTTGAGTCGTGGGTGTATGGTTGCCGCAAAATCCGGTTATACGGACATAGGCGTACAACCCAACACCGAGCCAGTCACCCAGAGTAAAGCAGCCGTAAATTATATCAAATCCAAAGAACAATGGGTAAACCTTCACCCTCTTGGGGCCCTGACCCTGGATAGCAAAGGTGAGGACCTATGTGAACTTTATGATATGTCCAATGCGGGTGCCATCGCCTTTGGTGATTATAAAAAGCCCTTGAAAGACCCCAATGTACTGAAGCTGGCATTAGAGTACGCTCAGTCCTTTTCTGGATTAATCTGTTCCTTTCCCTTGGATGCCGCTTTGGCCAACAATGGAATGATCAATGAAAGCCCGCAAAGTGTTCAACTCGGGCTTAAGGGAATGTCAAAATTATCAGAGCACCTACAAATCGCTAGAGATTTAAGTATTCTAAAATATACAGGGGGGAAACTCCACATACCCACAATATCAACTGCTGAATCTGTCGCACTTATTCGACAAGCGAAAAAACAGGGCTTAGAGGTTTCCTGTAGCGTTGCCATATTCAATCTGGTCCTAACCGATGAAGTTTTAGCTGAATTTGACACTAATCATAAATTGCTCCCTCCTCTACGCGAAAAGGAAGACCAAAAGGCCCTAATCAAGGGACTCATGGACGGTACTATTGATGGGGTGACCAGCGACCACAACCCAATCGACATCGAACATAAAAATGTTGAGTTCGATCATGCGATGTTTGGCAGTATAGGGCTGGAACATACTTTTGGGACTTTAGCGGAAGTATTAGATCTGGAGAGCACTATCAAAGCACTAACCGGGCTGCGCCCTTGTTTTGGATTGCCCGTAACCCAAATAGACGCGGGGAACCCTGCAAACTTGACCCTATTTAATCCAGAAACATCAAGCGTAATTGAATTAAATCAAATCGATTCAAAATCGAAAAATGCCGCCCTTTTGGGTTGTCCACAAAAAGGAAGAGTCCTGGGAATCATCAATAAAGAAAAACAATTCTGGAATGAGCAGTAATCGACAATCTGGTCCAAAATTCCATAGAGTTTTAGCCTATTTAACTTTTATTGGATTGCTCATCGCTTATCAATTAAATAAAGATTACAAGGATCCCAAGACCACCTGGCATATTAAAAATATGTTTGGTTTACTTCTCGGGCTTTTTGCGGCAGTTTGGCTGCAGGATTATCCAATTGGATTTTATGTCTACTGGACAGTGGTTTGTCTTTGGATTTATTCCCTGATCATGGCTGTTTTAGATCAAAATCAAGGCATTCCATTTTTGAGCAATGCTTTTCAGAATTGGTTTAAATTTTTGAATCAAAAATGAGTGAAACATCTCGCCTACTCGACCTACCCCTGGCTCATTTATATCGCCCTAGTGCTTTAAAAGGCAAAGCACCTTTACTGGTATTACTGCATGGTTATGGGAGCAATATGCATGACCTGTTTGGATTTGCGCCTTACTTGAATAAAGATTTTGCTATTGTTGCGCTTCAAGCACCCATACATTTGGGCGGACCGAGTTATGCTTGGTATGATATTTACTTTGATCAGCCTCAGGGCAAATGGAATGATGAGGCTCAGGCTCGAGTATCAGTATCTTTAATTCTCGATGTTTTAGAAAAAATAGTGGATCAGCTGGATGTTGACCCCAATCTATTGAACTTACTCGGATTTAGTCAAGGCGCCATACTGAGTTATGCCGCGGCCATGTCCCAGGGCGAACTCCACAAGGTAGCCTGTCTGAGTGGTTATTTAAATGAAGCTATTTTACCTGAATTTGCTGTGCTAAATTCTTGCCCAAACACGCAATTCTTTATTTCTCACGGCGATCAAGATCAGGTTATACCTGTAGCTTGGGCACAAAGGTCGAAAAGCCAATTGCAAGAGCTCGGATGCCAACTTGAGTACCATGAATTTCCTGTAGGTCACGGGGTGTCGCCTGAAAATTTTGCTGCTTTAAACAACTTTTTGAATCGCACCGACGCTTAAAGGATTATGTGAAATTTCTCAGGGATAAAGCACTGAGGATTGAGTAGTCAAATCTAGCGCACCATCCTGATCAAAAAAGTACTCAATCCAGATTTCACCCCAAGACTTACCATCACTGCAATCGGCAATAACCCAACGGTGATTTAAAAATTTTACACGATTGATGCGCCACTGTCCGTTAGCGTTTGCAAAAGGCACCAGTGGGTTCCCACCTTTGGTGAGATTGTATTCATAGATTCTCTCTCTAACCAAAGTTGCGGCATCCTCCGCTTCCATACCCAGACGCTCAAAATAAGTACGTGCAGCGTCATTGGTCAATAAGTCGAAATAAAGCAGTTCGGAAATTTGTTGATTTTGTGCGGCAATCGAATCCTTGAAGTTTTGATTTTTTTGCTCTAAAGAAGTAATAATAGCCGTTTGTCTCTCAAAAATAGAGGATTGATTTACGTACATAAACAGCACCAGCAAGATGCTGAAAAAAAATAAGTACATATAGATTCGTGACTTCATAAAAGATCGATTTTAAGTTCATCATAGGCCAAATACACCCCTTGTGGCAGTGTTTGGGACACTTGCTGGTGGAATCCCATTAAATGGCTTATATGCGTTAAATAAGTCGTTTTAGGCTTCAACTCTTTAATTAATTCGAGCGCTTCATCCAAATTCAAATGAGACTCATGTGGTTCTCGCCTTAGGGCACTCAAGACTAAAACATCAAGATTTTGAAGATTAGATTTAGCTCTTTGGTCCAAAGTTTTAACGTCGGTCATATAGGCCAAATTGTCCACTCTAAAACCTAAAATAGGTAAAGATCCATGTTTGGCCTCTATGGGCATTATGGTTTTACCGCCTAGCTCAAATGGCCGGTAGGCTTCGATTGTAAGCGGGTTAATCCCGGGGGCACCAGGATATTTACCTTCTTCGACAAAAATGTAGGGAAACCTCGTTTTTATCGCCATGATGGTACGCACGCAGCCATAGAGCGGTATATCTCTCTTTTGCCGAAAATTAAAGGGCCGAACATCGTCCAAACCTGCCATATGATCGTTGTGCTCATGCGTCATCAATATAGCATCCAGACCCACCGTATGACTCCTGAGCATTTGATAGCGAAAATCTGGACCACAGTCGATAACTAGGGTAAAATCTTGCCATTGTAACAAAACAGAAACCCTAAGGCGTTTGTCTTTTGGATCAGCACTTTTACAAACAGGATGATCACTTCCGATAACCGGAATTCCTTGGGAGGTACCTGTGCCTAAAAAATGTAATGAAATGGGGGACGACATAAGCACAAAAATAGCAGTATTTTTTTTGTTGGGCTGGGGTAATTAGTACCTTTGTAAGGTAATCTCAGAGTCCATTACCATGCCCGATCTTATCCCAGGCGACAAGAAGTTTCAAACTATTCCGTCCATCAAAGACAAGGCGCTTCGCATTAATCTTAACGAAAATATTTACGGAACCTTTGCAGAAATAGGCGCAGGGCAAGAAACTGTGCGTAATTTCTTCAGAGCTGGCGGGGCTTCAGGAACTATCGCCAAAACCATGTCGGCTTATGATAAAGACTTTAGTGATGCGATTTACGGGGTTGAACCGGAAGGCAGATATGTAACCGAGGCGCGACTCAAAAAAATGTTAGCCCATGAGATTCAACTCATTGAAGAGCGGATTTCAAGAGACAAGCATCCGCGAAAAATGTTTTTCGCCTACGCCAACACCGTAGCCACGATAGATTTTGCAAAAAAATATCTCGGTCACGGCTGGGTAGGTATTCGCTTTCAGACAGACCCTGATGAGGATTACAGCGAAATATTATTGCACATTCGGTTTAAAGAAACCGAAGCCGTACTGCAACAACAGACTTTGGGCGTTTTGGGGGTTAATTTGATTTATGGTGCGTTTTATAAACACGACCGACCCAAAAAGCTTTTGCGTTACCTCTACGACCATATTGATCAGGATAAGATTGAAATAGACACCATAAACTTTAACGGTCCAAAATTTAGCACAGTTGACAATCGACTCATGAGTTTGCAATTGCTAAAAAATGGAATGACAGAGGCGGTAATTTTTGGCCCAGATGGCAACAATATTCTTCCTGCGCGCATACTTTACAAAAAGAATGTTTTGGCCCTGCGTGGGAGTTTCCGACCTGTGACCAAAGTGAATATGGACATGTTTAAGCGGTCCTATGAGATGTTTCTCAATGAGAATAAAGTCGATGCAAAAAAATCCTTGGTCATCTTCGAAATTACCCTCTCCAATCTCAAGGCTGAGGGTGAAATTGACGAACAAGACTTTATGGATCGCGCGAAACTCTTGTGCTCATTAGGCCAGACCGTAATGATTTCAAATTTTCAAGAGTACTACCGCCTGGTGGAATACTTTTCAAATTACACCAAGAATCGCATGGGACTGACCATGGGGGTAAATAATTTGGTGGATATTTTTGATGAGAAATACTACCGCCACCTCAGTGGAGGAATACTCGAGGCCTTTGGTAAATTATTTTACAAAGATTTAAAAGTCTATTTATATCCCATGCTCGACCCCAAAACAGGGGTGCTCATGAACAGCGACACTCTTAAAGTTCATCCACGTATGAAAGAATTGTACAAATTCTTCAAGTATAACGGTAAAGTGGTTGATATAGAAGGGTATGATCCTGAGATCCTAAATGTATTCTCAAGAAAAGTTTTAAAAATGATTGAAAACGACGACCAAGGCTGGGAAGAAATGCTCCCCGATGGTGTCGCAAAACTCATCAAGGAGCAATCACTTTTTAACGTCAAAAAATCTGAGGATAAAGTCGTTAGCTAAAGATCTTAATCCGCTAAAATCTGGGCGGCGTGGTCTTTGGTTTTGACCTTGTCAATCACCCGAGAAATCACGCCATTTTCATCAATCAAAAAGGTTACTCGATGGATACCATCGTAGGTCCGGCCCATAAATTTCTTTTCTCCCCAGACACCAAATCCTTGAATTACTGTCTTTTCAGTGTCGGCCAAAAGTGGAAATGGAAATGAGTATTTCTCCTGAAATTTCTTTTGTTTTGAAGCGGAGTCTGCACTTACCCCTAGAATCTCATACCCCGCATTTTGTAAGGCCGAATAATTATCGGTCAAATTACAAGCCTCTGCAGTACATCCTGGAGTACTGGCCGCTGGGTAAAAAAATACGATTAACTTTTTGCCGGCATAATCGGCCAGACTGCGGCGATTGCCGTCCTGGTCCAAAGCGTCAAATGCAAACGCCTTGTCCCCTACTTTTAAGGTATTCATAGCTTTTTCTTTTTTTTAATTAATGGCGTTAACTTAGCGCCATCGGTTATAAAGTTAAGCAAAATGACTAAATCAGAAAAAGTAGAATTCGTGATCAAAACCTTGGAACAATTATATCCAAATCCCCCTATACCTTTGGATCATAAGGACCCCTACACCCTGCTGATTGCTGTTTTGCTGTCTGCTCAAAGTACCGATGCTCGAGTGAATACCATCACCCCACTACTTTTTGAAAAGGCAGACAACCCCTATGATATGATTAAACTTACAGTAGATCAAATTAGAGAGATCATAAAACCAGTAGGGTTATCGCCTATGAAATCCAAAGGGATTTATGGACTTTCAAAAATACTTGTGGAGCAGTATAATGGTCTGGTCCCTGAATCTTTCGAGGCCCTGGAGGCCTTACCTGCAGTGGGCCACAAAACAGCCAGTGTGGTTATGGCGCAAGCCTTTGGTGTCCCTGCTTTTCCAGTAGACACCCACATCCACAGATTAATGTATCGTTGGGGCCTCAGTACAGGCAAAAATGTGGTTCAAACAGAACGCGATGCCAAAAGATTATTTCCAAAGGAAAAATGGAATCGCTTGCACCTGCAAATCATATTTTATGGTCGTGAATATTCGCCTGCTCGAGGCTGGAACCTAGCCAATGACATCATCACGAGCACGGTAGGACGGGCGGAGTTCAGAAAATAAAAAAGCCTCGATAAGATCGAGGCCTTCTTGCTAATTCAGCACTAAATCAAACTTTTTTGATTTGAAGTTTATAACACTTAATGCGCTGGAATAGGCTAACAAAAATTTAATGGTTTCTTCTTTGGGAACTAAATTTTCATCCACGCGTTCCCGACGTGGTGTTCGAGAATAAAGTTTTGCCATATATCGCTTGTTGTTTGATAAATCATAAACGACAATCGGCAAAACTTATTGTATGCTAATTGGTTAAAACTATTTGATTGCGTTCTATGACCTTGCGCAAGTTGATAAGGGCATATCGCATACGTCCTAAGGCCGTATTGATACTCACGCCGGTTTGTTCACTAATTTCTTTAAAACTCATGTCTTTGTAGATGCGCATAATCAGAACCTCTTTTTGATCCTCAGGTAACTCCTCAATCAATCGCTGAACATCCTTCTCAACTTGGTCTTTGATCATACTGCGCTCAGCATTGAGATTGCCATCGCTGAGCACGGAGAAGATATTGAAATCGTCATTGCTCTCGAATTTGGGCATACGGTTATTTCTGCGGAAATAATCGATAACTAGATTGTGGGCAATACGCATTACCCAAGGCAAAAATTTTCCCTCTTCATTATAGCTACCTCGTTTAAGGGTATTGATAACTTTGACAAAAGTATCCTGAAAAATATCCTCGGTTACATCCCGATCGTAAACCTTGGAGTAAATAAATCGATAAATTCGGTCTTTGTGACGTGCGATTAACTCGCCTAGAGCAGATTCATCGCCATTGACATATGCGCTGACCAACAACGCATCAGAGTTCATGCTGTACTTCATAACGCTTCTTTTAATAAGATAAAGGCCACATTAGGGGCTCTTTGTTGTCCTTAAATATTAAAAGTATTGTTATGCGATAGGCTCTGGTTTAAGCGATTATGGTTGTAAATATAACAACATTTCCTCGGCAATCACAAAAAATATTTCTCCTTTCTTAAGAATTATGTCCCAAGCACGGTCAAAATCTTGGTGGTTAATTTCTATCTTTGCCCCTTGGTTTAAACCGCAGAAACAGGTATAAAATCCAGCAAAAACAATGATTCGAGAAGCCATAAGTATACAAGGGGCCAAACTCCACAATTTAAAAAACATAAATGTGGATATTCCCCGTCATAAACTTGTGGTCATCACTGGTCTTTCTGGAAGCGGTAAATCGAGTTTGGCCTTTGACACCCTTTATGCAGAGGGTCAAAGACGCTATGTTGAAAGTTTGTCTTCTTATGCCAGACAATTTTTAGGGAGATTGGATAAACCCAAGGTCGATGCCATTAAAGGTATAGCCCCAGCCATTGCTATAGAACAGAAAGTCAATGCGACCAATCCGCGCTCTACCGTGGGCACGGCCACTGAGATTTACGATTATTTAAAATTACTTTTTGCAAGAATTGGCAAAACCTACTCACCTGTCTCAGGAGCTGAAGTTAAAAGAGACCAAGTCAGCGATGTGGTTGACCTGATTAAGACTATGCCGCAAGGATCTCGCTTGTTACTTCTCGCTCCAATTAAGCTCGAACCAAAAAGATCGCTTAGCGACAAACTCAGCGTTTTGGCCCAGCAAGGATTTTCGCGGGTTTTAGCCCACAATAAGACCATTAAAATTAGTGAAGTAACCTCAGAGAGCCCTGAGGAACTCTACCTTATTGTGGACCGCATCGTTACTGCGGATGATGAAGATTTTTACAACCGACTGGCTGATGCAGTTCAAATAGCCTTTTATGAAGGCAAAGGCAGTCTTTTGCTCAAAGAAGTCGATCAAGACAAGACTCATTCTTTTAGCAATCGTTTTGAGCGTGATGGCATGAGTTTTTTAGAACCCAACATCCATTTGTTCAGCTTTAACAATCCCTTTGGGGCCTGTCCAAAATGCGAAGGCTATGGCGACATTATCGGTATAGACCCCGAGCTGGTCATTCCCAACACAAGTCTAAGTATTTACGATAATGCGATCTTTCCGTGGCGAGGAGAAAGCATGAGCTATCATCGGGATCAACTGGTAAATCACGCCTATGAATTTGATTTTCCCATTCATAAACCCGTACATGAACTCAGCCCACAGCAGTACGAATTGTTGTGGACGGGTAACCGCTATTTTATGGGGTTAAACGATTTCTTTGCCGAACTCGAGGCCAAAAACTACAAAATTCAAAATCGGGTCATGCTGTCGCGCTACAGAGGCAAAACCATATGTCCTGAGTGTAAAGGGACACGCTTACGCGCCGAATCGGGTTATGTCAAAATCGATGGCTTTAACCTTCAGGGGCTGATGAACCTTCCTATAGAGGAGCTCACCCCAATAATAGAACAGCTCAAACTCTCAGATTACCAGCACCAGGTGAGTAAACGACTTTTGACCGAAATTAAAAATAGACTGAGTTTTCTTCAAGACGTAGGCTTGGGTTATCTCACTTTAAATCGCAAAAGCAATACCTTATCTGGCGGAGAATCTCAACGAATCAATCTGGCCACCTCACTGGCGAGCTCTCTGGTAGGTTCTATGTACATTTTGGACGAGCCCAGTATTGGACTGCATCCTAAAGACACCGAGCGCCTGATTGGTGTGCTCAAAAAGCTAAGAGATTTAGGTAACACCGTGATCGTGGTAGAACACGATGAAGACATTATGCGGGCCGCGGATCACATTATTGATATTGGTCCCGAGGCCGGTCGTTTTGGGGGAAGTGTAATGGCCGAAGGCCACTTAAAGGAAATACTGAAAAAATCAAGTCTGACTTCAGATTACCTCAGTGGTCGTCTAAAGATTGAAATTCCAGAAAGTCGTCGTGCTGCTCAAAAGAAAATCGTATTAGAGGGCGCGCGACAACACAATCTAAAAAACGTCACTGCGGTAATTCCGCTGGGGCAAATGACTGCAGTTACTGGTGTTTCAGGAAGTGGCAAAACGACTTTAGTCAAACGCATACTCTACCCTGCCCTCCAAAGACAACTCACAGGCTACGGCGATAAGCCAGGAGCCTTTGACAAACTCAGTGGGGATCTAACCGCGATTCACCATATTGAATTTGTGGATCAGAATCCTATAGGGCGATCCTCACGTTCAAATCCAGTGACATACATTAAGGCCTACGACGATATAAGAAAACTCTTTGCCGATCAAAAACTAAGTATTCAAAGGGGTTACAAGACCAAGCACTTTAGTTTTAACGTAGATGGCGGGCGCTGTGATTTGTGCAAAGGAGAAGGAGAAGTCACCATAGAAATGCAATTTATGGCTGATGTCCATCTGGAATGTGAGGCTTGTAAAGGACAGCGTTTTAAAAAAGAAATTTTAGAAATCCGCGTCGACAAGCACAGTATTTATGATGTGTTGAGCATGACCGTAGACGAAGCCATTGAATTTTTTGACGGCCAGGGCCATAAAAAAATTGTTCAAAAACTTATGCCGCTGCAGGATGTGGGCTTGGGTTATGTTCAATTAGGTCAAAGTTCCTCTACCTTGTCTGGTGGCGAAGCACAGCGCATCAAACTCGCCTCATTTTTGGTCAAAGGGGTCACAAAAGAAAAGACCTTATTCATTTTTGATGAGCCCACTACTGGTTTGCATTTTCACGACATTAATAAACTTCTGAGTTCATTTTATGCCTTGCTCGATAAAGGGCATACGGTTGTGGTCGTAGAACACAATATGGATGTGGCAAAATGTGCCGACCACATCATTGATTTAGGTCCCGAGGGTGGAAAAAAAGGGGGTAATATTGTGGCCCAAGGTCCCCCACAAGAAATTTTAAATACACCTAAAAGTGTTACCGCACCATTTTTGAAAGAGCGTCTGATTCCGGCAAAAAACTAATTTAGGCCGTCATTTCTTCGATCAAATTCGCTAGCTCACGAGTCAAATTCTTGCGTTCATAATGCTGGCACTCTTTTCGGTTCTTCTGTAAAGTACCCGATTTAAATGCCCGATAAGCCTCTTGCAGATAATGCACGACCCCATTGAGATCACCTTGAACGAAATAAGCCCCTGAATTTGTGGTATTTAAAATAGGCTCTATGGCGCTTTGGGCAGGCCCTAAGGCAAGAATTGGTGCTTTTAATGCGAGATATTCAAATAACTTAGCCGGAATAATGTGCTGAGCATCGGGCTCATTGCGCTCACAAAGCAAAAGCACTTGGCCCTTAGCCATAGCCGCTATAGCCTGCTGATGGCTTCTATTAGGGGACAAAACAAGGTATTTACCTAGCCCAAGCGCATTAATAGAATCTATAACACTCTGTGCGACATTTCCCGTGAGTTCAATTTCTAGGTCATCAGCAAAAGTTTCAAAACCACTCAGTTGTGACTGATTCATTAATTGGGCCAGAGCTTGCCAGACCACCAATGGATTTCTCGGCTCCATAAGTGTCCCGACATGGGAAAGACGGAATTTATGTGTTGCTTCAGGATCGCCAGGCGGAATATCTTTGAAATCAGCGGCGTCATAGCCGTTAGTAATTACAGAAACCTCACGGGCAGTTCTCGATTGAAACAAGGCCCTTGTGGTCGGACTTGTGGTCAATATTCTATCGGCGGATTCCAGTACCTGCTGTTCGAGTCTCAAGTGACGGCGATTGGCCCAATTCATCAAATTTAAGGCCTTGTGATAATAGATTTCTGTCCATGGATCACGGAAATCGGCCATCCATTTCATGCCTCGTGATTGCTGTAGTCTCTGGCCGATGAGATGGACACTATGCGGGGGGCCAGTGGTGATGACGAGCTTGATTTCTGGATGCTCATCAAGGTAATAATCAAGGCGTTTTACCGTAGGTCTAACCCAATATTTACGGGGATCTGGAATGAATAAATGTCCTCTAACGGACATCATCATACGCTCTAACAAACTGGGGTCCTGCGTATTGACCATACCCCTACTTATGGATTTTGACTTTTTTGGCGCCAATTTGCCCAGTATTCTGGCCGGTTCAAAAATAGGAACTGAGATTACTTCTAAATCTGAAGAAATATCATGCTTAAGTACCGAATCTAACCATGGATAATTCGCCCCTTTTGGGCAAACGACAACTGGGGTGACCTTAAATTCTTTGAGGTATTTGACAAACTTCACCCAGCGCTGCACTCCGGGACCACCCGCGGGCGGCCAGTAATAAGTGACGATTAACACTTTGGTTTGGCCTGACATAGATTAATTGCCTAAAGTTCTATATTTCCGATATTCTCCAAACAAAATTAAGCCGGTCAAAATCACGAGCAATATTGCGCTCAACAGGCTAATTAAGGTTCCTGATTGCACGACTTCAGGGTTAAATTCAAAAATAATTTCATGGGTGCCCTCAGGGACAATAAGCGCCCTTAAAACGTAATTGGCCCGAAACATCTCAGCGACTTCCCCATCAATGGTAACCCTCCAGCCATGCGGATAGTAAGCTTCGGAAAACACAGCCATGCGCTGGTTCGCTGTATTTGAACGATAAACAAGCTGATCTGGCTTATGACTCAAGAGCTCTATTTTGTCCATTTGTCCCGCAGTCGAATCTTGATGCACTAGCGATGTCCCTTTGGGCCAATTGGGCTCTTGTTCAAACTGGCCAGAATAGACTAAAGCCGTACTGGCTAAGTTATTGTGTTTTAATCCCATCAATTCGTCCTCTGAAGTATTGACTACCGCAATAGAATCCACAAACCAAGCTGGACCATAACGATCATCATTGATCTGCATTCGCCCTTGTGCAGTGTTAGGATCCCGATCAATGATATACTTTACATTAAACATATCGAGTATTTGCTCAGGCGAATCAATCAAGTAAAAGTCATATAAATCCTGCATGCGCCTCGGTTTAGCAGCATGATAGCCACCTAATTGACGATGAAAGAAATTTGCACGCGCCGAGTTAAAGGGAGCAGAAGACAAATCAAAAACTCGGAAATAAGCAGTGTCTTTTTGAATACTCAAATCGATTTCACTGGGCTGAAAAGGTCGTTCAACCATTCTTTTTTGAACGAAATCATCGCCATTGACGTAGCGCCAGTCCACAGAGGTTAAATCAAATACAGTGAGGGCAATCAGCACTATTACCACCCTATTATTGCTTAGCTTTTGCCGCAGGTACGCCCATAAAAGCCCAAAAGTGATCAACGCGAGAAATAGAGCCCTGAGGGTGTCACTGCGCATTAGTGAAGCCCTATCCTGACGGATCGCTCTTACAAAATCAAGGCCCAATTGATCCATAAAATAGTCGTCATACGGACCTGAAAAATCCATAAGACCATAAGAAGCGCCTAATAATACTGATAATAAAGCCCCAACGGTAATCCCAGCGTACATGAATTTTTTTGTGAGCCCAACTGACTGATCTTTAGCTTGTTTGACAAAAGCCACACCCCCAAGCACAGCCAATACTGGCAATAAAAATTCAATTAAAACTTGTATCGAAGAAACTGCACGAAACTTGTCGTAAAGAGGAACATAATCAATAAAGAAATTTGTGAGCCATGATAAATTCTTCCCCCAAGAAAGTAAAAGTGCCAAGACACTTGCTGTAAGTATCCAAGTACGCAAAGGACCGCTGATGAGAAACAGCGCCAATATACCTAAAGCAAGCACTACTCCACCGATATAAGCAGGTGCAGCAACTATAGGTTGATCTCCCCAATACATGGGGATTTGGCGGGCTATTTCTTGGGCCTCGGCATTGCTGGCTCCCATAGAACGCAAGGTCGAAACCACCTCTGAATCCGAGGGCAATTCTTCTTGACTTGACCCCCCCATAAAACGCGGAATCCACAAATTAAACGACTCTAACGGCGCATAACTGTACTCGGTGATATAATCGTAATCCAAGCCGTCTTTTTTTGGCAAATCGCGACCTGAGGGATCAATATTGACCACCGCTGGCCCACGGGTTGACTCCTGGGCATATTCACGAGTGGCCATTATATTGGTCGCATTCAACCCCAGGGCTAAAAGTCCAGAGGCGAGCAAAACGGCCGTAGCGCGGGAAAATATTTTCATTTGGGATTGCTTGATGGCCTCTACCCCCATAATCAACCATAACAGAAAAACAGCAATCAGCAGATAATAAGTCATTTGGTAGTGATTGGCCATCAGCTGAAGACCAATGGCCAGAGTACCCCATAAAAAGCCACTTTTATAATGACCCTTTAGCGTCCGCAGTACAGCCCCAATAACCCACGGAAAATAAGCAATGGCATGTGCTTTTGCGTTATGCCCCACCCCCAAAATAATTATGAGGTAGGTCGAAAAACCAAAGCTCAAGGCCCCAAAAACCGCCCATAATCTGGGGACTTTTAGTGAAATCAATAAAAAATAGAGCCCTAAAAAATACAAGAACAAATAATCAGCAGGCCGCGGTAAAAAACGCAATGCACGATCGAGGTGTTTAAGAGCGTAATAGGCGTATTGAGCGCCGAGTTGATAGGTAGGCATGCCGCCAAAGGCAGAATTATTCCAATAAGATTCATTACCAGTTTGCGCACGATATTCAATGGTTTCTCTGGCCATGCCCTGATATTGTGCGATATCACTTTGAAACAAGGCCCGACCACCCAGTACCGGGTAAAAATATGCGAGCGCCACAACCACAAACAACAGTAAAACTGGGCCGTGTTTGCTGATCGAGGAGAAAGTGGTTTTTAAAAGTGTGGCTGTAGCCTTAAAGTGACTCATTAGTCCTATTGTCTGTATTCGAATTTAAGAAAAAGAAAGGAGTATGTATGCTTAGTCATCGATCTCTTCAAAATCGATGTATTCACCGACCACTTTTTTGGATTTAGGGTTTTCTTTCTTCTGCTGTTTTTTCTCTGAGAAGTGGGTGGTAAATGGATCAAAGGGAGCACCACTTTTAGGGCCAAAGGACTGATTTGATTGCGCGGCCCTTTTAAAGACCTGTCTCATCATCCAAGGCAATACGCGGGGAAATAACCAACGAGCCAAAAGCTTTAGCCCGTAGTAGACCCAAAGGACAATCAGAAGAGTTTTGAGGAATTCAAACATGGGAAAAACTGAACCACAAAAGTAGGGATTACCGCCGAAAAGTCAGGGCCAGGACTATTAAATAAATGATAAAATCCGCTATCTTTGAGTCAAATCATTTCCATGAAAATTCGCCTGAGCTTGCTGATTTTACTGACCCATAGTTTTGTCTTTGGACAATACACCGATATGTTAAATTCAAATCGTCCAGGGGGATCCCAAGGCGCATTTTCTGTCGGTACTGGGGTGCTGCAATTTGAATCAGGCATGAGCTTTGGCAACGAAAAACACAGTTTGCGCTATACCGAAACGGGGATTTTTAACTGGGACTACACCATACGTTATGGGTTTTGGAAAGAGGCTTTGGAAATTAGTCTTATGGGTGATTTTCAACGCAATTCAATTAGCTATACCCAAGGCGCGATAGCTCCAGAAACACTGGCAAACTTTAAAAACAATACCATTGGGGCGAAATACCTGGTTTATGACCCTTACATCAAACAAGAGCAAGATGGCCCCAATCTCTACAGCTGGCGTCAAAACAATCGCTTTCAATGGCGTGATTTCATCCCGGCTGTATCCATTTATGCAGGAGCCAACTTTGATTTTGACAACAACCCCCTATTGCCCTATAGTGAGGCCACCATAAGTCCCAGATTGATGGTCGCGACACAAAACAATTGGATTGGTGGATTTGTCTTTGTAACTAATATCTATGCAGATCGATTTACTACAGATTTCCCGACTTATGGCTATACGCTGACTTTAACCCATGCGACTCACGAGTATTTTTCAATTTTTGTAGAGAATCAAGGATTTAAGAGCGATTTCTACGCCGACCAAATTTTTAGGGGTGGAATTGCGGTATTGGTCAATAAGGATTGGCATATTGATGCCGCTTTCAGCATCAACGCCAAAGACACCCCTAGCCTGTTCTACACGCGACTCGGCATGTCTTATCGAATAGATCGCCATAAAAAAGACGAGTATCTAGAAGAAAAAGGCTCCGATGCCCGAAAAGCTAAAAAAGAGGAAGAAAAACAGCTCAAGCGCGCCAAGAAAAAACAAAAAAAGCAACAGCGCAAAATGAAAAAACAAAAGAAAAAGGGCTTCCTATTTGACGATTCTTCAGAAGTCATAATGCAGAATTTAGAATAATGATCGAAGTACGAGCGGTAAATACTAAGAAAGACCTCAAGAAGTTTGTGCTATTTCCTTTTGAGCTCTATAAGAATAATCCATATTGGGTGCCACCGATCATCGCCGAAGAAATGGAAACTCTGGACACTGAGCGCAATCCTGTATTTAAAAACGCTGAGGCACAGTATTTCTTGGCTTATAAAAATGGGAAAATCGCGGGCAGAATTGCGGTTATTGTAAACCATATCGAAATCCAGGAGCAAAATAAATCAAAATTGCGCTTTGGATGGTTTGATGTCATTGACGATTTGGAGGTGACCAAAAAATTATTAGACACGGCCGCAAAAATCGGACGGGAAAAAAAACTGAGCTATATGGAAGGGCCTGTCGGCTTTACCAATATGGAAAAAGCCGGGGTCCTGACTATGGGGTTTGAGCAGCGCAGTACTATGATTACTTGGTACCACTACCCTTACTACGCCCAGCATTTTGAGGCTTTAGGTTTTGAAAAACAGGCGACATGGGTTGAATTTAAAATGGACATCTTACCTAAGGCCTCGGATAAGGTGGTGAAATTTTCAAAGCTCATTAAAGAGCGTTATGGCTTATCTGTTTTGAAATTTGGTCACAAAAAAGAGATTTTGCCTTATGTCGACCGCATGTTTGAATTACTGAATCAAACCTACAGCAGTCTTCAGACTTTTGTACCCATACAACCTTATCAGGTGGCCCATTACAAAGAAAAGTATTTTAAATTCATACAACCAGAATACATCACCTGTGTCCAAGACCAAAACAAACAACTCGTGGCTTTTGCCATTGTCATGCCGTCATTTAGCAAAGCCCTTCAAAAGGCCAAGGGTCGTATATTTCCTTTCGGCTGGTACCATATAATGAGGGCTCAACGTAAAAATGACCAGGCCGCCTTTTATCTTATCGGCATTAATCCAGAATATCAGGGCAAAGGCGTTACTGCAATTATTTTTGAAGAAATTCAAAACCTATTTAATCGAAAAGGCATCGTTTTTGGCGAGACCAACCCTGAATTAAAAGAAAATACCGCAGTTCAGCGATTGTGGAAAGACTTCAACCCTGTTCAGCACAAAGAACGAAGTACCTACAAGAAAGATCTTTGATAAGCTGTTACTCCTGGGCCGCACCTTGCATTACCGCCTCAGAAAGCCTTTTATAAGTGCCGTTTTCTAAACGCGAACGTATGCTTGAAAAAGCCTCTAAGGTTTCATTTACGTCTTCTAAGGTGTGGGTTGCGGTAGGTATCAAGCGCAATAAAATCAGACCTTTCGGGATTACAGGGTAGACCACAATAGAGCAGAATATACCGTAATTCTCTCTGAGATCCTTCACAAGTGCCATGGCCTCTGGAATACTGCCTTTGAGGTAAACTGGAGTCACACAACTCTGGGTGGTCCCAATATCAAATCCACGTTGTTTAAGGCCGTTTTGAAGCGCATGGACATTTTGCCACAATTTTTCGCGCAACTCGGGCATAGTGCGGATCATGTCAAGACGCTTTAGAGCCCCTTCCACAAGCTGCATTTGAAGAGACTTCGCGAACATTTGAGAACGCAAGTTATATTTGAGATAGTTGATAATTTCTTGATCAGCAGCGATAAAGGCTCCTGTACTGGCCATAGACTTGGCAAAAGTCGCGAAGTAAACATCGATCTGGTCTTGAACGCCTTGCTCCTCACCTGCACCAGCACCGGTCTTCCCTAGAGTACCAAATCCATGCGCATCGTCTACTAAAAATCGGAAATTATATTTCTTTTTTAAGGCTACGATTTCTTTCAATCTTCCTTGTTCTCCACGCATCCCAAAAACACCCTCGGAGATCAATAAAATACCTCCACCGGTTTTTTCAGCGACACGCTCGGCACGCATGAGGTTCTTTTCTATACTCTCTAAATCATTGTGCTTGTAGGTAAAACGTTGTCCTAAATGAAGTCGAACCCCATCAATGATACAAGCATGTGCATCAACATCGTAAACAATGACATCATCTTTTGACACTAATGCATCTATAGTGGAGAGTATCCCTTGATAACCAAAATTCAATAAGTAGGCCGCTTCTTTGTTGACAAAGGCAGCTAATTCATTTTGAAGTTGTTCGTGCAAATCTGTGTGGCCACTCATCATGCGGGCACCCATTGGATAGGCGGATCCATATTTTGCAGCAGCCTCGGCATCGGCTTTGCGCACTTCAGGGCGATTTGCCAGGCCAAGGTAGTCATTGACACTCCAGGTGATGACTTCCTTTCCGCGAAAGCGCATTCTGTTTGAAATTTCTCCCTCGAGCTTTGGAAAAACAAAATATCCCTCTGCTTGTTCTGCCCACTTTCCTAGCGGTCCTTTGTCCTTGTATATCTTATCGAATAAATCTCTCATCAGAACACCTTTTTATATCGTATACACGGGACAAAAGTACATAATTTAGAGAGGAAAAAAGAGAAAAAAAATTAAAGAAATAAACAATTTAAGGCCAGGTTGAAGCCTTTGAAAATGTGGAATTTAGAATTAATAAACGGCAATATGAAACAATGATTCAGTCCGCCTCCCTTACTTAGGAGTTAAGAACTTTATTTCTTATCGCTGGCCAGCGCCTCAGAAGTTTGGGATACGGCGTCTTCCATAAATCCCTGATCGCGCATCCAACTATCGTTATAGACTTTGCTCATATAACGGGAGCCATGAT
>JALRAI010000025.1:0-236 GCA_023258055.1 Flavobacteriaceae bacterium
TGACGGATAATCGAAGCCATGTTTTTAAGTCAAGATGTAAATTTTTTAGTTGAACTCAGTTTTCTATTTTGATTAGGTACTAATTATCTGAGCACCTTGTTGGGAAACTGAACCAGGCTTTCGTGGCCCTCGGGCCCCACAGCAGCGACCCCAAACAAATAATTATCGATAACAATACCCTCCAAGGTCAGCTCAGTAGCATTGTTAACAAGTCTGCTGAATTGCCAATGCGGCTC
>JALRAI010000025.1:286-14510 GCA_023258055.1 Flavobacteriaceae bacterium
GTGTCCCGCCAATAAACCCGGTAGGCCGTTGCACCGTCTACGGCAGACCATGAAAGGGTAGTAGAGGGGGCCACCATTCCAGAGATAGCCACTGTTTCGGGAGCGAGAGGTGCCTGAGCGAGTTGTGCTAGGTTAATCGCGTTTACCGCTGTGAGTTTTTTGACATAAGCCATATCGACATGCTCTAGACGATCCCCGTAATTGATCCCGTTTTCTATGCGTAAATCTTGATGTTGCTGGTTGTAATTTTCATGGGCTTCCATAATGCGAATTCCGGCAAATCCTGCATCGTTAAATGGTCTGTGATGACCACCGCGCCCAAATCGATCTAATCGATAGATCATCATGGGATTCATTTCTGGCATATAGCTCTTGGTATTTTTATAGACGTAACGGGCCAGTTGCCTTGAGACACCATCGACCTCGCCCCCGTAAAATCGCCGGGCTTTGCGCTCTTGCTCAGTTTCGGTCACTGGGGTGGGTTCACTAAAAATTCGAAAACTTCGATTGTCTTTTACACCATCAATCCCCTGGGTGTTGCCGATCATATCGTTATTTAGCACTCCGACGATCTGCCAATTTTGCTCTTGGGCAAAGGCTGCAAGTCCCTTGCCGCCGAATAAACCTTGTTCTTCACCGCTCAATCCTGCATAAACAATACTGTTGTTAAATTTATATTGACTCAGCACACGAGCTGCTTCCAGAGTTCCAGCCATGCCACTAGCGTTATCATTGGCCCCGGGAGCATCATCTAAAGCATTATTTGGATCACTGATTCTCGAATCAATATCCCCCGACATAATAACGTAATTATTTGGGTGGAGATTACCTTTTTGAACGGCGATAACATTCACCACCCATACATCTTTAAAAATTCGCTCGTTAGCCCCTTTTTCCACTAATGATTTTTGATAAAACACCTCAAGACAACCTCCGCAGTCCGCACTAATTTTTTCAAATTCAGCCTTTATCCATCGGCGTGCAGCACCGATACCACGCACTTCAGATAGTGTATCGCTCAAAGTGTGTCGGGTACCAAATTCAGCTAAAGTCTGAATATCGCTTGAGAGTCGATTTTGATTCACACCATGTGTGATCTCATACATTTGGGCCTCATTTTGACCAAAAGTGGGAACCGAACCCAAACAAAAAGCCATTAATAAGGATAGGGTTGTAGGTGAAAAAATTGATAAGTACTTCATGGCAGTTGGCATAAAAAAGTCCATCCCTTTGTGGGATGGACCACTAAAATACGAATCACACCGTCAAGTCTTGATTAAAGTCTGTTAAAAAGGATAAGTGTTTGCCGCAATTACCCGATCGGCAATGCTTTCTCTTAAGGCCACAACATTGGGATACTCGTGATATTTGGTAAAGCGTTTTAGTCCCATGAGCATCATGCGCTGGGCATCACCACTTGAGGCACTGACAATGGCTTCTTTGGCCTTTTTTTGCACGTGATCAACGGCGTTGTACACATAGAGTTTTACCAACTCGGCTTGCGCTTTACCTTTTTCCGGGTCATTCAGAAGGTTTTTTTGTGCTCTTAAAAGTCCACTTTCACACATATATACGGCAATCATTATATCCGCTGCTGCTAAAAGGAGTTGTTGGTGCTCTTCGAGCTCGGGACCAAAAGTTTGAACGGCATGTCCTGCTACCATCAGAAATACCTTTTTCATGGAGTCGATTATGGCTTTTTCTTGGGCTAAATCTTGACTAAAGTCAGGGGTCTCAAATGAAGGAATTCCCGTGAGCTCATCCGCTACAGCCATGGCTGGACCCAGCAGGTCTACATGACCTTTCATGGCTTTTTTAATGAGCATACCCACGCATAGCATACGGTTAATTTCATTGGTGCCTTCATAGATTCGAGTGATACGGGCATCGCGCCAAGCGGCCTCCATGGGGGTGTCCGCACTAAAGCCCATACCACCGTAAATCTGTATGCCTTCATCGGCACAACGTTGGGCACTTTCCGAAACCGCTACCTTTAAAATAGAGCACTCTATGGCGTATTCCTCAACGCCTTTGAGCTCAGCTTCTTGATGTGAATTGCCTCCAGCGACGCGCAAAGCGATGCGATCTTCGATATTTTTAGAGGCGCGATAGGTCGCGCTTTCATCGACAAAAGCCGCTGCAGCCATTTCTGCAATTTTAAATTTGATGGCCCCAAACTGAGCGATGGGTTTTTTAAATTGTACCCGCTCGTTGGCATAATTTACGGCATTAGAGATAATGCGTCTTTGGGCGTCTAAACAGGCGCCTGCGAGTTTTATACGGCCCACATTCAAGGCGTTCATAGCAATTTTAAACCCTTCTCCACGGGCCCCGAGCATATTGTCAACGGCTACCTTTGTTTCGCTGAAGAACACCTGTCGGGTTGAGGAGGAGTGAATGCCGAGTTTGTGCTCTTCTTCTCCCAGGCTTATCCCATTACTTGGGTCATTTTCAACTAAAAATGCGGTAATATTCTTATCGTCTTCAATGCGCGCAAAAACAATAAACAAGCTACAAAATCCAGCGTTTGAAATCCACATTTTTTGCCCACTAATGAGATAATGACTCCCATCTGAACTGAGCACCGCTTTTGTTTTACCACTATTAGCATCACTTCCGGCACCAGGTTCTGTAAGGCAATAGGCACCAAACCACTGCCCCGTGGCTAACTTTGGCACATATTTTTGTTTTTGCTCCTCGGTACCATAGAGGGTAATGGGCATAGTCCCGATCCCCGTATGGGCGCCAAATGCCGTAGCAATAGAGCCTGTGGACCCACTGATGTAATCACAAACCAGCATAGTAGTTACAAAGCCCATACCGAGTCCACCGTAAGCCTCTGGCACAGCAACCCCTAACAGCCCTAAATCCCCAATTTTTTTCATGACCTCTAGGGTAAGGCCGTAATCTTTTTGCTCAAAACGCGCTTTATGTGGCCAGATTTCACGGTCGACAAATTCTTTAACCGATTCAATCATCATGCGTTGTTCTTGAGTGAAATCTTCAGGGGTGAAAATATCCGATGGGACTGATTCTTTGACCAGGAACTGTCCGCCACGCAGCAGATTTTCAGATGTTGATGTAGTGTTCATTGGGGGTGTTTTTTAATTCTAATTAAACAATTCTATGAGTTTGATATGCTGGTTTATTTGCGTTTATCTGATCTTTTTGATGGAGTATTCTTTTTTATGGTGATGAATTATTCTATAAATTCAAAAATACCCGCTGCGCCTTGCCCGGTACCCACGCACATAGTTACCATACCGTAAGCACCTTTAGCTTCTCTTTGTCTTAATTCATCAAATAACTGAACCGATAATTTAGTTCCCGTGCAACCCAGTGGGTGTCCCAGTGCAATAGCCCCTCCATTAACATTAACTAGATCAGGGTCCAGGCCCAAGGTGTTGATCACCGCTAATGATTGTGAGGCAAAAGCTTCGTTTAGCTCGATAAGGGATAAATCATTTTGCCTGAGTCCTGCTTTTTTTAAGGCTTTTGGGATCGCCTCGACGGGTCCGATGCCCATAATACGCGGGGCAACCCCCACTGTAGCATAACTCACGAGTCTGGCGATTGGCTTTAGGTTTAGCTCTTTAACCATGGCTTCACTCATGATCAGAACAAAGGCTGCACCATCACTCATTTGAGAGGCGTTACCTGCCGTAACCGAGCCATTTTGTGCAAAGACTGGCCGTAATTTTTGCAGGGCCTCCATAGAGGTGTCTGCTCTTGGTCCTTCGTCTTTGTTGACCACATACTCTTTTTGTTGACGCTTGCCCTGCTGATCTAAATAAGTTTGTTTGACCGTTATAGGGACAATTTGAGCAGCAAATCGATCACTGGCCTGAGCAGCCAAGGCTTTTTTATGTGAATTAAATGCGAATTCATCTTGCGCCTGACGAGAAACATTATATTCTTTGGCTACAGCTTCGGCAGTGAGTCCCATACCCCAATAATAGTCCTCGTTGCCTTGTGCTACGATTCCATAATCGGGAGTGGGTTTATAACCACCCATGGGAATATAACTCATGGATTCGGCCCCACCAGCGAGAATACAATCTGCCATCCCACTTTGAATTTTGGCACTTGCCATGGCAATGGTCTCAAGGCCTGATGCACAATAGCGATTTACGGTTACCCCAGGGACTTGGTCGGTTTTAAGTCCCATCAATGAGATTAGGCGCGCCATGTTTAAGCCTTGCTCGGCTTCAGGCATGGCATTACCCACCATCACATCATCGATTCTGTTTTTATCCAGTTCGGGAACTTGACCCATTAGATAGTCGATGGTCTCGGCCGCCAATTCATCAGGACGCTTGAATCTGAATAAGCCTTTGGGCGCCTTTCCTACTGCAGTGCGATACGCTTTTACGATATAGGCTGTGGTCATAGTTTCATGTTTTTTAATTGCGTAATGGTTTTCCGGTGCGGATCATATGCTGTAAGCGCTCCAGAGTTTTGCGCTCTCCACATAGACTTAAAAAAGCTTCCCGTTCTAAATCAAGCAGGTACTGTTCACTCACCAGGGTTGGTTCTGAGAGGTCGCCTCCAGCCATGACATAGGCTAATTTGTTGGCTATTTTTTTATCGTGATCGGAGATAAATTGACCGGCCTGCATGGCATCGGTTCCCACGAGGAACATGCCCAAAGCTTGTTGCCCCAAGACTTTTATATCCGTTCGTTGCAAGGGTTGTGTATAACCGAGTTCAGCCATCATCAGTGCGGCTTGTTTGGCTACAGCAATTTGGCGGTCTTTGTTCACCACCACTATGTCTTTTCCGCGCTGTAAAAAATCAAAATCAAAGGCTTCCTGCGCTGAGGTCGCTACTTTGGCCATACCGATGGTTAAAAAGTACTCTTGAAGGCGGTTGAGTTCAACATCATTTTTACCATAACCATCCGAGGCACGCAAGGTAAGTTCCTTGCTTCCTCCACCACCAGGAATTACCCCAACACCAAATTCTACAAGGCCTATATAGCTCTCTGCAGCTGCGACCACACGGTCCGCATGTAGGGTTAGTTCACATCCACCACCCAAGGTCAATCCGTGAGGAGCCACCACGGTGGGAATACTGGAGTAGCGCAAGCGCATTACAGTATCTTGGAAATATTTAATGGCGGCATTGAGTTCATCGTATTCTTGTTCTACGGCCATCATAAAAATCATGCCGATATTGGCCCCAACAGAGAAATTTGCCCCTTGATTTCCAATGACCAGTCCTTGATAGTTTTTTTCTGCCAAGTCTAGTGCTGTATTGAGCCCAGCCAATACATCACCCCCAATACTGTTCATTTTACTTCTAAAAGCACAATTCAAAATGCCATCGCCAAGGTCGTGAACCACCACCCCTGAGTTTTGAAAAACAATACGTTCATTATCGATTTGATCCAATACTATGGTGGCCTCTTGACCTGGTATATGTCTGTAGTCCTTGAGGTTTTGGTCGTAAAAAAGTTTTTTACCCTCCTCGGTGGCATAAAAACTATTGTGGGTTTGGGCCAATTCTTCAATCCAAGTCGCAGGTTTTAATCCCAATTCCTCTATAAGTTTTATCCCTTGTTTTAATCCGATAAAGTCCCAAATTTCAAAAGGGCCATGAAGCCATCCAAAACCTGCCTTCATCGCAAGATCAATAGCGAAAAGTTCTTCAGATATCTCAGGTATTCTTTGGGACACATAGTGAAACATAGCCCCAAAATTGGCTTTATAAAATGCCGAAGCCTTATCCTGTCCAGATATTAAAATTGGATAACGATCGGCTACATGATCAATACTCTTAGTCTTTTCTAGGGTGTCAAATTTTACCTTTTTTACTGGGGCGTATTCAAGTGTATCGAGGTTAAGCGCATGTATAGCAGTTTTTCCCTCTTTGTCTTTTACCTTTTTATAGAATCCCTGTCCCGTTTTACTGCCTAACCAATTATTTTTAAGCATGGCTTCAACAAAAGCCGCTGGTTTAAAGAGCTCATGGGCTTGGTCCTCAGGACAGTTTTTATAAATGCCCTCAGCCACATGGGCTAAAGTATCCAGTCCCACAACATCTACAGTCCGAAAAGTGGCACTTTTGGGCCGTCCAATAACAGGCCCGGTGAGTTTGTCAATTTCTTCGACGCTCAGATCGAGGGTTTTGACTTGATGAAATAAACTTTGAATACCAAAAATTCCAATTCGATTACCGATGAAAGCTGGCGTGTCCTTAGTCACAATGGTCGTTTTACCCAAAAACTTATCGCCGTATTGAGTTAAAAACAACAAAATTTCGGGGTCTGTTTTTGGCCCAGGTATGATCTCTAGTAATTTCAGATAGCGCGGGGGATTGAAAAAATGGGTTCCGCAAAAGTGCTTTTGGAAGTCCTCAGTGCGCCCTTGGGCCATATCGGTTATCGGAATACCCGAGGTGTTACTGCTGATGAGCGTACCTGGCGTTCTGAATTGTTCAATCCGCTCAAAAACTTGTTGTTTGATATCGAGACGCTCGACCACCACCTCGATAATCCAATCGACATTTTTGATTTTATGAAGGTCATCCTCGAGATTTCCTAAGCTTACCCTGTTAGCGAATGAAGGGTGGTACAAGGGACTTGGTTTAGATTTTTTGGCGTTTTCAAAAGAACTCTTAACAATACGATTGCGCACTGCTGGATGATCCAAATTCAATCCTTGAGCCTGTTCTGACTCATTTAAGGAATTAGGCGCGATATCCAAAAGGAGTACCTCTAGTCCTATATTGGCAAAATGACAAGCGATACCACTGCCCATGATACCCGAGCCAATGACCGCCACTTTTTTAATTGTTCTTTTTGACATGCTAAGCAGTTTTATTGCGACTAAATGAATTGTTGTTTTGAGCCAGATCCATTATGGTTTCGGCCACTTTGGAAAATATTTTCAGATCAGTTTCACTGATTTTTTGGCGTACCAATTGATCAAAACCCAGGACGACATCTTTGGAATATTCTCTCATTTCTTGACCAAAGGCCGTAAGACAAATCAAAACGCTTCGTCCATCTTCGGGATGAGGCCTGCGCTGAATCAATCCTCGATCCTCCATGGATTTGAGTAGGCGCGATAAGCTCGTAGCTTCCATACCCATTTTAGGACCAAGAGCCGTAGAGGGCGAACCGTGTTCAGGGTCTATGCTGATTAGAGTAAAACCAGTGGCCATGGTACTGTCCAGCTTCATGGCTTCTTCTTGATACATTTTTGATACTGCCATCCAAACGCTACGCAGGATATGATCAATGGTTTTTTGTTTCATGACTTAAAGGTAATCATTTTATTATGCATGCATAATAAATTTAACAAAAAAATCCCCTTTCGTTAAGAGAGGGGATAGGCTTTACTCGGAATAGATTTTTTCAATCAAGTCTTGATAATGCGCCTTAATTACTTTGCGCTTCATTTTCATGGTGGGGGTGAGCAGGCCCAATTCTATACTCCATACCTCTGGAGTCAGTTCAAATTTCTTGATCTGTTCCCATTTGCCAAATTTTGTATTGTATAAGTCGATTTCCTTTTGAATACGAGCGATGACCCTTGGGTGTTGACACAATGCATTGAGGTCTGTGGGTAAACTCAAATTTTTGTTTTTGCCCCACTCGACCACAAATTCCCAATTGGGCTGAATCAAGGCAGCAGGCATTTTTTGGTTTTCTCCAATAACCATGAGCTGCTCAATAAAACGGGATTGTTTTAAGGCGTTCTCCAAGACCTGAGGAGCGATGTATTTCCCGCCACTGGTTTTGAACATCTCTTTTTTACGATCGGTGATGCGCAAGAATCCATCTTTATCCACTTCCCCAATATCTCCGGTATGGAAGTAACCATTTTTTATGACCTCTGCTGTGAGTTCAGGATCTTTGTAATAACCCATCATGATTTGAGGTCCTTTAACGAGAATCTCACCATCCTCAGCTATCTTGATCTCTGTGTCGGCAATGGGCTTTCCTACAGTGCCGATGCGGAAATTTCCTTCTCTAAAATCATTAACTGAAACCACAGGGGAGGTTTCAGTAAGTCCATAACCCTCCATGATTGGGATTCCGGCAGCGTTAAACACACGCGCTAGGCGAGGTTGTAGGGCTGCACTTCCCGAAGCCACAGCACGCAATTTTCCCCCTAGGGCTTCTTGCCATTTTTTAAAGATAAGCGCTCGTGCGATTTTTAATTGAAACTCGTACCACCAACCATTTTGGCCATAAGGTTCATAGACAAGCCCCAAATTCACCGCCCAGAAGAACAAGGCCTTTTTAATCCCTGTGAGCGCCGCCCCTTTGGCGTATATTTTATCGTAAACCTTTTCTAAAAGTCTGGGGACTGCGGTCATCACATCAGGATGAATTTCCTGTAAATTTTCACTTATCGTCTCAAGGGATTCTGCAAAATAAACCTCTACACCACAATATTGATACATATAAGAAAGCATACGCTCGTAAATATGACAAATAGGTAAGAAGCTCAATGCCTTTGATTTGCCCATTTCTATAGGTAGTCGATCAGCGCTGCGGCGAATATTAGCCGAAATATTTTGATGACTCAGCATGACCCCCTTTGGCTTTCCTGTGGTTCCAGAGGTATAAATAATGGTCGCTAGATCATCTTCTTGTACTTGGTTTTTATAGCCCTCGACCTCTTCTTGATTACTTTCATCTGAACCAAGTTCGAGCACCTCACTCCAATGAGCACAGTCACTTAGGGTATCGAAACTATAAACATATTTCAGGGAGGGAACTTGATCTTTGATTTGAGCCACTTTAGCATAAACATCAGCACAAGACACAAAACAGACCACAGATTCACTGTGGTTGAGTATATACTGATAATCTTCTTTGGAACTCGTGGGATAGATGGGCACGTCCTGAGCCCCAATTTGTAGCGCCCCAAAATCACAAATATTCCATTCGCTGCGATTCGTGGTGGAGATCAGGGCAATTTTGTCGCTTGGTTTTATCCCTAGACGAAGCAGTCCACGGCTAATGGCATTTCCTTTATTAATGAATTCTTCACTGGATACTGAAATCCAAGAACCCTTGCGTTTATCAGCAAAGGCAGTCTCTAGGTTGTACTTTTCTTTTTGGTAGTAAGCAAAGTCAAAAAGTCTTGTCGGCTGGGTCATATCTCTCCTTCGTTAATTGTTTCTGCAAAATAGGGAATTATTTTTTGAAGACAATCAACAAATTAGCACATGGCCTTGGCTAAAGAGGAAAGAGTAATCTAATTACAATTTTTCAAGCCATTTTCTGGCATGGACAAAGGCAGCTAGCCAAGGGGATACTTCGTCTTTACGCTGGTTTGGATAATGCGCCCAATTCCATTGAAAAATAGATCGTTCAATGTGCGGCATAGTGACTAAATGGCGCCCTGTGGGGTCGCACATCATGGCTGTGTTGTAATCACTACCGTTGGGATTAGCTGGGTAATCAGGGTAGGCGTATTTTGCCACAATACCGTAGTGATTTTCAGGCATCGGCAGGTCAAAGCGGCCTTCTCCATGCGATATCCATACACCAAGAGTCGTGCCCTCTAACTCTGAGAGCATGACACTATTGTTTTTTTGTATGGTCACGCTGGTAAAATTACTCTCGTGTTTTTTAGAGTTATTATGACGCATTTTGGCTAATTGCTCGTGTTCAGGATTGATTAAATCCAATTCCAAAAACAATTGACAGCCATTACAAATACCCACCGATAAGGTGTCTTCTCTTTGAAAGAATTGGTTGAGGGATTGTTTGGCTTTTTCATTATATCGAAAAGCACCAGCCCATCCTTTGGCAGAGCCCAAAACATCAGAGTTTGAGAAGCCCCCTACAGCACCAATAAACTGAACATCCTCTAGGGTTTCTCGACCTGATATGAGGTCTGTCATGTGGATGTCTTTGACCTTAAAACCAGCTAAATAGAGCGCATGAGCCATTTCTCGCTCACTATTGCTGCCTTTTTCGCGAATAATAGCTGCGGTAATTTTACGTTCATTAGCAGACCAATTAGCCGATTCGGGCAACTTTCCAGAAAAACCATCAGGGAAATTGAAGGTAAGGGGTTGATTTTTATAATGCTCGTAGCGCTCTGTGGCCAAAGGTGCAGCCGTTTGCTGCTGATCCATCAAATAGGAGGTGTGATACCAGACATCTCTGTAATGCGCAATGTCAAAACTCAAAATTTGATTGCGGTAGCTCAGCTCCAAGGCAGTGCCCTGAACCACCAAACCTAATTTTGTGGCGTTTATATTGTGCTTGTTCAGCACAGACAAAAGGTTTTGCTCGTCACGTACTTGAATCACAATCCCGGTATTTTCCGCAAAAAGTAAGGTGCTTAAATCAACCTCTTGAGTCAAAGGGTCCATGTCGAGCTTAGCACCAATATGAACGCTACTAAAACACATTTCGAGCAATGTAGTGATAAGCCCTCCCGAGGCAACATCGTGGCCAGCGACAATCTGTCCTTGACGGATTAATTCTTGAACGGCATTAAATGCATTGGCTAAATACGCGGCATCGCAAACATCTGGGGCTTTGTTTCCGATTTTATTTTTGGTTTGCGCCCAAGACGATCCCCCTAAGCACGGATTCATGCCGCTGAGATTTAGATAATAAACAGGCCCCTGACCTAATATAAAGTTTGGCTCTATTACCCCACTGATGTCATTACAGTGGGCAGCCGCTGAGACAATCACTGTTCCCGGGGACTTCACATCCTGTCCAGGATATTTTTGTTTCATCGATAGGGAGTCTTTACCCGTCGGGATATTAATGCCCAAGTCGAGGGCAAAATCACTAATGCCCTTTACGGCATTGTACAGCCGTGCATTTTCACCGGGATTATTTGCGGGCCACATCCAATTAGCCGAAAGAGATACACTTTTAAGCCCCTCGGAAAGTGGTGCCCATATAATGTTGGTTAGGGCCTCCGCAACAGCATTGCGTGAACCAGCTACTGGATCAATGAGCGCTGCTACAGGACTATGACCTACAGAGGTGGCAATACCATGGGTCCCCTCGTAATCCAAAGCCATGACGCCACAGTTATTTAGGGGTAATTGTAGTGCACCAGTACACTGTTGTTTTGCTACAAGTCCCCCCACACAGCGGTCGACCTTATTGGTGAGCCAATCTTTACAACCGACAGCCTCAAGGCTGAGCACTGCTTCTAAATCACTGTGGATTTCAGTATCGGCGGCATTAATGGCGGAAAAAGAAATTTGCTCGGTTTGGTCCGTCAAAATGGTCTTAGGAGAGCTGCCAAACATATCCCCTAAGTCAAAATCCATAGGACGATCGCCCGTATTTTCACTTTGAATGACGAATTTATGATCGCTCGTGACCTCACCTACATCATAAAGTGGGGCACGTTCGCGCTCAGCGATTTTTTCTAAAAGCGGCAAATCTTCAGCGCTAATTACCAGACCCATACGCTCCTGAGACTCGTTTCCGATAATTTCTTTGGCTGACAGGGTAGGGTCCCCCACAGGGAGCTTGTCGAGATTGATGTGCCCTCCGGTTTCTTCAATGAGTTCACTAAGACAGTTTAAATGTCCACCCGCACCGTGGTCATGAATAGAAACAATGGGGTTTTGACTGCTTTCTACCAATGCGCGAATGGCATTGGCAACGCGTTTCTGCATTTCTGGATTCGACCTTTGTATGGCATTGAGCTCGATACCACTACTAAAGGCTCCAGTGTCCGCACTGGAAACAGCCGCACCGCCCATTCCGATGCGGTAATTGTCCCCCCCCATAACCACAATACGATCACCTGGTTTTGGCTTATCTTTTTGAGCCAGCTGTGCTTTGCCATAACCGATACCACCAGCGAGCATGATGACTTTATCAAAGCCTAATATTTCTTCTTGCTCCTGATGCTCAAAAGTCAGGACAGAACCACAAATCAAGGGTTGCCCAAATTTGTTGCCAAAGTCGGAAGCACCATTACTGGCCTTAATCAAAATGTCCAAAGGGGTCTGATATAACCATGGACGCGGGCTGATCTGATTTTCCCAGGTGCGATTCTCTTTGACCCTTGAATAGGCAGTCATGTAGACTGCTGTTCCGGCCAAAGGAATGGATCCTTTACCCCCGGCCAATCGATCGCGAATTTCACCACCACTTCCTGTAGCGGCCCCGTTAAATGGTTCTACGGTCGTTGGAAAATTATGCGTCTCGGCTTTTAGGGATATAATGCTGTCGAATGATTTTTTGTCAAAGAAATCTGCCTGATCAGGACGAGATGGGGCAAATTGAGTGACTTTTGGTCCGGAAAGAAAGGCGACATTATCCTTATAGGCTGAAACGATCCCATTGGGATGCGTTTTTGAAGTTTTTTTGATCAGGGCAAAAAGAGATTCATCCTTAGTTTCTCCGTCTATAATGAAAGTCCCATTAAAAATTTTATGGCGACAATGCTCGCTATTGACTTGAGAGAAACCAAATACCTCACTGTCGGTCAAAGGTCGCCCCAGTTTTTTTGCCAGCGCATTTAAGTAATCCACCTCCTCATCACTCAGGGCAAGTCCCTCGCTGAGATTGTATGCCTGAATGTCGGTAATTTCCTTTATGGCCTCAGGGGTGATGTCGAGTTTAAAAATATCTTGATCTAAACCTTTATAGATCTGGGCGAGCATGGGGTCTATTTTTGCTTCATTTTCAAGCGGCCAATATTGCTCTATGCGCTCGATGCCCTGTATTCCCATATTTTGGGTTATTTCCACCGCGTTAGTACTCCAAGGGGTGACCATGGCTGCACGAGGTCCAAAAAATTCTCCTGTAATATGCTGGTCCTCAATTTTCGGGAGGTTTCCAAATAGCCAGGTGAGTTTCTCAACGCTTGTTTCATCAAGGGATTGGTGGGCTGATACGGCAAAAATGGTTTGATTAGGTTGGCCAAAAAAGAAAATCATGGAAACACATTTAAAGGCACAAATTTAGGGATTTTTAACGGGGCTTGAATCAAGAAATATAAACGGTTTTTATGCAATTTGTTCATAACCTTAACAAAGGTTTTAGACTATTGCACACACAAGTTTTTATCTTTACCCTCCTTTTTAATCAACAAACATGAAATTACGTTTACTTTTTGCATTAATTCTTGGGTTTATCATGGTCCAAGTCGATGCTCAGAACACGCAACGCGCTTCATCTGTGGCTTATGGTCAATTTGTGCGCAAGACCATGCCACTTAGAGATTTTCCTACGGTCACTCCTCATGAGTACCGCGTTAATGAAATCACCATTGTAGAGAATAATCTTCGGGCCAATGAAAAAGTCAATCAGCAAGCTTATCCTCAAGACGGGGTGGATCCATTGCGCCAGCGGGATTTTGGGGGTATTGCCCGTATGCCGATCGAGGAAAATTTTGACGGTTTAACAAACAATGAAGGAGGAGGGTTTACCCCACCAGACCCTACAGGTGCCGCGGGGCCTAATCATTACCTCAATGCAGTAAATGTTGCCATCAAAATTTTTGACAAACAGGGAAATACCTTAGCCGGACCGACAATGCTCGGTACTTTTTTAGGTTCAGCCAGTAACTCTGGAGACCCGATTATTTTATACGATCATCTAGCAGATCGTTATTTTGTGAGTGAATTCGGTACGGGAAATTCTTTTTTAGTGGGGGTTTCCGATTCTCCTGATCCAACAGGGGCTTATAACGTATACCAGTTCAATTTAGATGCATTTCCAGATTACCCACACTACAGCCTTTGGCACGACGGATATTACGTTACAGCAAACAAATTTTCAGGGAACACCACCTATGTAATGGACCGCGCTGCAATGATTGCTGGGGATCCGAATCCAGCCATTGTTGGGTTTAATCTTCCGGGTGTGGTCAACAATAACAACACAGTGTTTAGTCCAGAACCTGCGAATTTAACTGGGGTTAATTACCCTCCAGGAGCGCCCGGTTATATCGTCTATCTGCAAGATGATGGATGGGGAGGTGGAATTGCGAATGACCACTTAAAGGTTTGGGAAATTACTATGGATTGGAACAACCCAGGTAACTCTAGTATTTCGCAACCATTTGAAATTCCTACCGATCCCTTTGACTCAGTTTTTGCCCCTTTTGGTACTGGTGACGTGGCGCAACCTGGAACCAGTCAAAAAATTGATATGATTGGCGGAATTATCTCTTACGCGGCTAACTATCGCAGTTTTGGAGGACACAACTCATGGGTGATCACCTTTAATGTGGATGTGGATGGTAATGACACAGCTGGAATACGC
>JALRAI010000025.1:14520-19634 GCA_023258055.1 Flavobacteriaceae bacterium
TTGTATCAGGAAGGGACTTATGCACCAGCCGATGGTAACAGTCGTTTTATGGGGAGTGCCGCTATGGATGCTGCGGGTAATATCGGTATGGGATTCAATATCGCCAGTGCGAATTTACCAGCCGGGATTAAATATACCGGGCGATATGATGGGGACCCTTTAGGACAAATGACTGTGGCGGAAACTTCAATTGTGGAAGGTATTGGGGTACAAACCTTTTCAAATCGATTTGGAGATTATTCACATTTAACAATGGACCCAGATAATTTTACCTTCTGGCATACTGCAGAATATTTTTCGGCCAATAATGCATGGCGCTCTCGCGTGGCGGCATTCACCCTCTCGAGCGGGTTTAACGCCGATATTGGGGTAAGTAATATCAGTCAGCCGAACAACGGACTGCTTACGGCTAATGAGACCGTAGAGGTGGCTATTCGTAATTTTGGCTTGAGTGCCCAGAGTAATTTCCCAGTAGAACTTTATTTGGATGGTAATTTAGTGGCCACCGAAACCTTTTCAGGAACCATTAATTCAAATGAAGCCTTACCGTTTACTTTTACCCAAACAGTTGACTTGTCCACTTCGGGACAAACTTATACTCTAGAGGCGAAAACGGCCTTATCAGGAGATGAATTTTCTGCAAATGACAACTACACTAAACAGGTGCGCCATCTCCTTGCAAGTGATGTTGGTGCCACTGAAATAACAGCGCCTGTCTCAGGCTCAGGACTTGGTCTTGAAACCTTGACTGTGACTCTTGAAAATTTTGGGGCCTTAACCCAAACTAATTTTGACGTCAGCTATACGGTAAATGGTGGGGCACCAGTTACTGAGACCTTTACGGGAACCCTGGACGCCGAGCAAACCGCTAACTTCAGCTTTGCACAACAGCTGGATTTAACAGCATTAGGGCCCTATGAAATAACTGTGACCACGGCTTTATCGGGTGATCAAGATCCGAGTAACGACAGTGTGAGCACTACAGTGACCAACCTTCTTTGTCAGCCAAATTTGAACTGTTCTTTTGGGGATGGTTTCCAATTGTTTGCAGTAAATGAAATCAACAATCCATCTGGATGCGAAGGTTACGGTGATTTTACGGCTCAGGTGGCGAACTTTGATGCAGATACCACTTATGACTTAACGGTAACTACTGGTTACGGTGATCAATTTGTTACTGTTTGGATAGATTTTAACGATGACTTTAGTTTTACAGCCGATGAAAAGGTGGTCAATAATTATGTGATTGCGCCTGGCCAAGGTGGGGGTTCTTATACAGAGACCATGCCATTGACTATTCCAGCCGGAGCCAATCCTGGAACCCACTTGATGCGTGCCAAAACAAACTGGCAAGCTGAGGTTCCTGAGAATGCTTGTGAGGAGACGACTTATGGCGAGACAGAAGATTACTCGGCTAATATCGGTGGGTTAAGTAGTGATGATTACTTATTTAGTGCCGCTGACTTATTAGTACGTGAGTCAGACAATGATCAGTTTGATATTGAATTGCGTACGACTTATCAGGGCCCACTTTACTTTGCCTTATACAATACTTTGGGACAACAATTGAAGTTTAAAACCTTGAGTCAATCTGGACCAGATTTATATCAAATCAAACTCGATATGGCGCAAGCTGCATCAGGGGTCTATATTGTTAAGTTATCAGGTCCTGAACTGACTACTTTTCAATCGGCAAAATTAATTGTACGCTAATTGATTTAGATGAACTTATTCCTGTTTACGATCTTCAGGAATCCTTTTTACAAAAACAGCCCCAATTGCGGGGCTGTTTTTATTTGCGTATCATCCGTGCCATAAAAAATCCATCAAAGCCTGTGAGACTGGGCAGTAGAGTGGCTTGTTTATCGAGGGTGAAGTCCTGACCCACCTCACTTTTTAAAAAGGCCTCTATTTGCTGCTCATTTTCTTGAGGGAGTATAGAGCAGGTGGCATAAACTAAGGTTCCTTGAAGTTTTACCATGGAAGCGTAGTCAAGCAAGATTTCTTTTTGAACTTTCGTAATTTCTTGTAAAAATTCTGGAGTAAGTTTCCATTTTGCGTCCGGGTTGCGCTTTAATACCCCAATTCCTGTACAGGGGGCGTCAATTAATACAGCGTCCGCTGTTTGATATAATTTTTTAATGGTTTTACGCGATTCAATAGGGCGCGTTTCTATGTTGTGCGCTCCATTTCGTCGTGCACGACGCTTGAGTTCCTCCAGCTTTTTAGGAAAAATATCCAAGGCAATAATCTGACCCTTATTTTCCATTAGGGCCGCCATGTGTAATGACTTTCCACCGGCACCAGCACAGGCGTCAATTATGCGCATACCTGGTTTTGGTTGGACCCAATGAGCCACCCGCTGAGAATTGATGTCTTGAACTTCAAAGAGTCCTGACTTAAATTCTTCAGTGGTAAAGACATTGTCTCTTTGTTTGAGGATTAAGCCTTCTGGGGTTTCCTTAGTTAATTCTGTGTCTATGCCATTTGCTGCAAGAGAATTGACCAAGTCCTGACGCCTTCCTTTTAGAGTATTACAGCGCAATATGACCTCAGCTTGCTGATTTAATGCCTTTAATTCTGCCGTCCATTGATCTTTGCCAAAGGCCTCTAGACCAACTTTGTCTAGCCAGTCCGGGATGGATTCTCGCAGGACACGCACCTTTGACAAGGTGTCAAAACGACCTTTGATTTTTCTTGTTGGTTTTCCTTCAAATTGAGGCCAATCGGGCAGGGTAATGCCACGAAGGGTCGCCCAAACCACAAAAAGTCGAAACAAATTATCGCGGTCAAAAGGCTCTTTTACCTCGGCAATCTCTTGATACAGGCGCTTCCATCGAACAATATCATAAGTGGTCTCCGCAATAAAACTGCGATCACGTGACCCCCAACGCTTGTCTCTTTTCAAGGTTCCGCGCAAGACTTTATCCGCAGCTTTTTGCTCGTTAAAAATACTGTGCAGACTGTCGATGGTAGCAAAAACCAAATTCCGGTGTAATCGCATAAGAGAATTATTGGTGCCAAAGGTACTATTCTTTATGTCATTAATTAACTTTACAGCAAATGAAATCTTTGCATGAACCCGACGCAAAAATTGATAATCAAGATGAAACACAGCCTTATGAATCCATTCATACTTGGGCTTTTTATGAGTGTATTTCTTTGGTCCTGCCAGCCCCACAAAACTATTTCTGGTGTGGAGGTGATCTCTTTATGGGAGGGTGATTTTAGCATAAGAGCTGTGGAAGTGGTCGATACCAATGAAATATGGTTTGCGGCAAATAAAGGGACCGTGGGTGTATATAACGGGAAAGAAATCAGTGAAATCGCCTTGCACTTCAAGGATAGTCTTTTACATTTTAGAGCCATAGCACATAATGGGACGCACGCCTTTGCCTTGAGTATTGATAATCCAGCACACCTATATCAACTCACTTACGACGGTAATCAAATATCCTCAGCCCGATTGGTTTATTGGGAAGAGGGGCCTGGGGTTTTTTACGACGCCATCGGGTTTTGGAATGAAAATGAGGGCATCGCAGTGGGCGATCCCATAAATGGATGTCTCTCGGTGATCATTACCCGTGATGGGGGTAAAACCTGGGAAAAGACGGATTGTAAAAATTTACCGCAAGTGGTCGAAGGGGAGGCACTCTTTGCTGCGAGTAACGGATCACTAGCACTAAAAAACAATCAAACCTATGTGGCCACTGGAGGGATCAAGGCACGCGTATTTAAATCACCAGACAAGGGGGTGACCTGGACGGTCTTCGATACCCCATTGACACAAGGCAGCGCTATGAGTGGGATTTTTTCAATGGATCAATACGATCGCGATGAGCTAGTAATTTATGGGGGGGATTGGGCCAATCAAGACAGTAATACAAACAATAAAGCCTTTTCGCGGGACGGAGGCCGGAGCTGGGAGTTGATGAGTCCCAGCGCTGGTCCTGGATATCGCTCCTGTGTTCGATTCATCCCCGGCACTGATGGCAAAGGTCTGATTGCTGCAGGCTCAAAAGGCATTTCAGTGAGTCACAACAAAGGTGAGCATTGGCATCAAATTTCTGATGCTTCAATCTACACCTTGCGCTTTGTCAGTGACTCGGTGGCCTATGCAGGGGGAGCCGGTAAATTCGTGAGGCTGAACTTTTATTAATTTCTAGGTCCGTTACGCCTCGATTTCATACGATTGATCAAACGTCTTCGGAATCGTTCTTCGCTCAAATGAAGCTGTAAAATTTGTTTGTCGGTAATCACTCCTTTTAATTCACCCTCCATTTGACCGATTAATTCATGCTCTTTTACCTTGTTTTGGCGCAGTAAGTTTAGGGCGTTTTTTACCTGATCATCATTCCATTGTTCGATTTCCTCAGAGGAGAGACCATGGAGTGATTCTACTTGCTCGCGTTTTAGTGTTTTGATTTGCTGATCATACTTGCGGTATATGGGCCAAAACTTTTCTGCTTGCTCGGTGCTGAGCCCGAGGGCCTGGGTGATGAGTGCAGTTTTTACAGCGGCTAGGTCATCGGCTTGAAGACCCTGAGATCGTGGTCCTTTATCTCTTTGGGCAAAAACCATCGAAATTTGCAATAAACTAAATGCGAGTGATAATAAGACAATCTTTTTCATAGTATTTATGGATTTAAGTTATACTGATCATATAAGAATTCAATGTTTGTACTTTGCTTGCTTAAGGCATCCCATTCTTGGGAATCAGCAAGTAATAAATCAATATCTTCAGCGGTCAGAAGAGGGATAAAATCTTCGGCGCTTAAATGTAACTCCGCGTAATGCATCAAAGATTCTTCATCTAAGGACTCAGATTCTGCAGGGCTGTATTGAGCAAGTTCCCTCTGTTCAGGCACTGTATTATTGGTATCGATCGGAATCCACCAAAAAACTAGGGCGATGGCTGCAGCTGCAGCCACCCATAAAGTTGTATCGATGTGAATAACTTGCTTATTTCTGCGGGGAGCGCCTAACTCAGGGTTTTTTTCCAAGAGCTTATTTTCCAGTGTATTGAAATAATCTTTTGGTACTTCGAAACCGTGCTTTTGATATTTTTTGTTTACGGACATACTATTATGACTGAGTAAATGCTAAAAGGTTTG
>JALRAI010000026.1 GCA_023258055.1 Flavobacteriaceae bacterium
GCATAATTTACGGTAACTTTATCCCACTCACCAATACCTGTTGAATAGGCTTCAGAAAAATCCAATTCATTATTTTTTACTTTTATCCATGGATGAGGATAATCCATTACAGAAGATCGATCATTCGTACTTGCGGCAAAATTATGTGAAAAACCGAGTGTATGACCTACCTCATGTGCTGATAGTTGACGAATTCTGGCCAATGCCATTTTCATGGCAAAATCATCATTCTTTCCAATGCCAAAAGGAGCTTGTAACCCCTGAGCGATCATATAATCCTGACGTACTCGCAAAGAACCTAAACTTACATGTCCCTTGATAATTTCGCCGGTTCGAGGATCAACAATAGAACTGCCATAGCTCCAGCCTCTTGTTGAACGATGAACCCATTGAATTACATTATAACGCACATCGAGCGGATCGGCATCTTCAGGAAGCAGTGCGACCTGAAAAGCGTCCTTGTAGCCGATGGCCTCAAAGGCCTGATTCCACCACTCTGCCCCTTCAAGCAAAGCCGATCTTATGGGTTCGGGCGTACCTGGATCCAGATAGTAAACAATAGGCTCTACAGCCGGACTCATCGCTTGTTCTGGGTACATTTTCTCGAGGCGATGCCTTGTAATGTATTGCTGCTTTAAAGGTTGATCTATTGGGGTAGCATACTCGTAAAAGGTCATGGGAAATGCACCACATCTGGGATCAAAAGGACGCATTTTGTAATCATCATCCGGTAATGCTACAAAGCTATGATGTTGAATAGTAGACAATTCTGTGCCTTCCCAAACACTTTTTAAGGCCTTTCCTGTAGGCTGACCATCAAAAGTTAACAGGGCCTCAAATTCAACATTCAGTGGGAAAGCTTTGGTCCTCTGCAGCCACAAAACAGATTTTCCCTTATTGAGTTTAAAACTGCCTTGCTTTTTTTGTGCCAAAGTCTGTGTGACTTTATGGGTGTCTTGCAACAAGAAATCCGTCAGATCGACAAGATATTTATCTTGATCTACCGCAACAATATCAAAACCAAACAATACATGGGTACCAAAGGCCTCACCTACGGACTGACGTTCCAAATAATTTTCGGAGTTCGCTCGAAACTGTAAATTCGGGGCCATGAGTAGTAATCGTGGCCCTGATTTTTCAAAGCGTACGACTTGTTCCCCGCCCAATTGACCGCGATCTAGGCCGATATCATTACTCCCGAGACCTGTGCGCAAAGCATGGACATAAAGAAAGTCTTGACCGAGTTGACTTTCATCCACCACCAAAAATATTTTGTCTTTATCTGAGGTGTAATAAAAATCGAAAAAGCCCTCAAATTTTGTTTTTTCTGGGGTGTTTTCCAAGAACTGAGCCTGAAGATTCAGCCCAAAAAACAACAAGGGTAAATAGCGTAAAAGCTTCATGATATCCTGTCTAATAGTGAATCTTTAAAACTATTAAATATTTGTTGAAACTCTTTCTTCTTGGCGGGTTAAAAGCTATTTTTGTGCAAAATAATTTTGTATGACTACAGCAGATCACCTCAAAGATCTTAGACATCGCCTGGATGCGTTAAGGAGGTATCTTTGACGTAGATGGTAAAAAAATTACCATCGCCAATGATGAGGAGAAAACCTTTGACCCGAATTTTTGGAATGACCCCAAAGAGGCTGAGGCCTTTATGAAGGAATTACGCACCTTAAAAAAATGGGTGGACGATTATGAAACCGCCGAGCAGAATTTTGAAGAATTAGAAGTTTACTTTGAATTCTTTAAAGAAGGAGAAGAAACCCAAGAACAAGTCGATAAAGCTTATCAACAGGCGCTCAATGCCATTGAGCAACTAGAGTTCCGCAATATGCTCAGCAGTGAGGGCGATGATCTTAGTGCCGTTTTGCAGATCACTGCAGGCGCAGGAGGAACTGAGAGCTGTGATTGGGCCAATATGCTCATGCGCATGTATCTGATGTGGGCCGAAAAACACGGCTTTAAGATCAAAGAATTGAATTTTCAAGCCGGTGATGTCGCCGGAGTGAAAACAGTTACTCTAGAAATTGAAGGCGATCATGCCTTTGGCTGGCTCAAAGGGGAAAATGGTGTCCATCGTCTGGTGCGCATCTCTCCTTTTGACTCGAATGCCAAAAGACATACCAGCTTTGTCAGTGTCTATGTCTACCCTTTGGTAGATGACCGTATTGAAATTGAAATTAATCCGGCCGATATTTCATGGGATTTCGCGCGCAGTAGTGGTGCCGGGGGACAAAACGTGAATAAGGTAGAGACCAAAGCCATTTTGACCCACCACCCCAGTGGTATCGTCATACACAATAGCGAAACGCGTTCCCAACTCGAAAACCGGGAAAAAGCCATGCAAATGCTTAAGTCGCAGCTCTATGAGATAGAATTGCGCAAACAACAGGCTCAACGCGATGAAATCGAAGCCAATAAAATGGCTATTGAATGGGGCAGCCAAATACGCAATTATGTCCTCCACCCCTATAAACTGGTAAAAGATGTTCGTACTCAATATGAATCAGGCAATACTGATGCTATTTTGGACGGCCAAATCGATGAATTTTTAAAAGCATTTTTAATGATGACCGGGCAAAAGCAAAGCAGCAATGAACTTTAATTATTCTGGAAACCCTTAACTTTACCTCCTAGTTTTCCTTTATTCTGTAATAACATGAACAACACCATACGTATATTTAGTCTTCTTCTGCTGAGCTTGTTTTTTGTTCAATGCTCAAGTGACGATAATTCTAATAACAATAACAACAATAACGATCCAGATCCAGATCCCGTTGAACTGCCTAAACTCGTAGCCTTTGAGGTGGGTCCGAATGGGACAAATGTGCAATACGAATACAACGAGAACGATCTGCTCGAGGTATGGACTGAAACCCTACCGGGCTTTGGATTTGAAATTACTACCGCCTACAATGACGAACTCAACCCCAATGTTTGGTATTACATAGACAGTGAAGGAACCTCAGATCAAAAAGGTTTCTTTTACGATCTTGAGGGACGTGTATTCCGTTATTTGGACGCTTTGGATGATGTAACCCTAATCTATGATAATGAAAATGTACTTTTCGAAGGAATTATCGACGAGGTTGCTGATGTCAGCGGGTCTATGACCCTAAATGCTGCCGGGAAAGTGACTCGATTTAATGCCCCTAATAAGTATTTGACGTTCAGCTATGACGGATCGGGTAATTTAAGTCAGCTGACGGAATACAACAATGATGATTCATTAATTCACACCTACGACTTTACCTATGACACCAAAAACAATCCATTCTATGGTCAATTCGATGCCTTATATATAGTGCGCAATATTGATTTATTTTGGGATTTTAATGGTATTAATTTCACAGGATTCAGTGGTTATGTTTACCCCTACAACCCCAATAATGTGACCGCAATTGTCCGCGATGGGGTAACCACCACCACATATTTATACGCTTACGACGGTGATGATTATCCTGCAGTGGTCAGTGAGGTTTCCTCCGGGAATTCTTATCAATGGGATATTCTCTACATAACTGAATAAATTGAAGGCCCCCGGGATCCAAACCATAATATTTGATTTAGGTGGCGTCTTAATCGACTGGCAACCTGCCTATGTTTTTTTAAAGGAATTCAGGGGTAATAAAGAAAAGATGGATGAATTCTTGAGCACGGTCTGTGCCTGGGAATGGAATTTAAATCAAGATGCCGGATATCCACTGGCCAAAGCAACCCAAGAGCGGATCGCTTTATTTCCTGAATACGAGCGACTGATTAAAATGTACTACGGTCGATGGGAAGACATGCTGGGCTTAGCCCATAAGGACACTTTGTCTGTATTGGATTACCTGAAAAATCAAAAAAAATACCGACTGCTGGCCTTAACCAACTGGAGTCATGAAACTTTTCCAGTCGCTCAAAAGAAATTTCCCTGGCTAGAGTGGTTTGAGGGTATAGTCGTCAGTGGGGAAGAAAAATTGCGCAAGCCTGATCCAGAAATATACCAGCGATTAATACAGCGATATAAAGTGGTAGCCACCCAGGCCGTCTTTATTGACGATAATGCCGAGAATGTTAAAGCGGCTGGGGCCTTAGGGTTTCATGCTATTCATTTTAAAAGTGCAGGACAGCTGGTGCATGATCTTAAATATCTGAACATTAAATTGCCTGAAAAGCTTGTTGAAAAAATCAAAAACCCATTAATGAGTCTTGACTTATGATTAAAATCTATCACAATCCAAGGTGTCGAAAATCCAGAGAGGCGCTGAATTTTCTCCAAGGAAATAAGCATGATTTTGAAGTTGTGCTTTATTTAGAAGACAAATTAACCCTCACGGAGCTCAAGGGATTAATCAAAAAACTCGAGATAAAACCAATGGATTTGATCAGAAAAGAAGAAGCGCTTTGGAAAAAAGAATACAAGAGCCAAAATCTAGGGGACGCCCAGCTGATAAATCTCATGATAAAAGAGCCGAAATTAATGCAACGCCCTATTGTAGTCAAGGACGACAAAGCCGTAGTTGCTCGCCCCCTTGAGGCCCTAGAATCTCTTTTTTAAATTTAACAGAATTTTATGAGCCTTTGCTTTGAAATGGGCCTATCATTGAAACAAAAATTTGCCCATGAAAAGCTTGATTAGCTATATCTTCCTTCTGTCTATTTTATTGGGCTTATCCCAGGCGAATTACGCTCAAGACAATCGGTTGGTAGTGGTTAAAGGCCAAGTTCTCGATCAGTTAGATCAAAGTCCTCTTTCCTATGCAAGTGTCGGGATTTTTGATGAAAATAATCAGCTGCGTTCGGGTGGTATTACCAGTGACACAGGATTTTTTGAAATTGAAATCAGCCCAGGCAATTATACCTTACAAGTAGATTACATTTCTTATGAGTCCCGGCGTATCGATCTCAATACCGACAATACTTTAGATTTAGGAACGATTTTTTTGACCCAAAATCAAGAAGCCCTCGAAGAAGTAGTCGTTCGGGCAGAGACCACAGAGGTTCAGATACGACTGGATAAAAAGATTTACACCATAGGAAAGGATTTAACCACCAGCGGAGCGACGGTTAGCGATGCCCTGAATAATGTGCCTTCGGTAACAGTGGATGTGGATGGGAGTATCGCCCTAAGAGGCAATGATAATGTGCGTATTCTCATCAACGGCAAACCCTCAGCTATTGCTGGATTTGGGCAAACCGATGCCTTGAGGCAACTACCGGCAGAAGCCATAGAGCGCGTCGAGGTGATTACCGCACCTTCTGCGCGCTACGATGCTGAAGGAACGGCTGGAATTTTAAATATCATCTTGCGCAAAGAAAAAACTCGTGGCCTGAATGGCTCCTTGCAAGCAAACTTTAACGAGCCCTTTGGCTACGGCACAAATGTATCTTTAAACTGGCGCACTGATAAATTCAATCTTTTCACCAACACCGGTTATCGCCATCGTGAACGCCCAGGTAATGCCTCTTATGACAATCGTTATTTTAGTCCTGATTTTGAAGCAGCCCGCTATACCGAGCGACGTAGTTTCGATCGTCTGCAAAAAGGATTCAATACAAACATTGGCCTGGAATACTTCTTAACAAAGTCTTCTTCGATTACTGCATCTATTTTTTGGCGAACGAGTGATGACAATGATCAGACGGAAAATCAAGCCAAGGAATGGTCCGCAGAAGATTTATTGCTCAGTCACATTGAGCGATTGCAATATCAAGACGAAAAAGATGAATCTGTCCAATACGCATTGAATTATGTCAATGATTTAAATACACAGGGCCATAAATTAACCGCGGATATACAGTACGAGCAAGAGTCAGAAGATCAATTCAGCAGTATTCTAGAGCGACTCCTTAGTCCTGAACCCCAAGGTTTGCCAGAAGAAGAAATAACTCAGGTGGAATCGGTATCACGACTTTTGGCTCAGGCCGATTATGTATTGCCGTATGGTCAAGACCGACAATTTGAGCTGGGTTTTCGTTACGATGTACGAGACCAAACCACCGATTATTTGCTGCAAGAGCAAGCCCAGGTCAATGGCCCATTTGAAATTAACCTAGACCTTTCGAATCGCTTTGATTTTACCCAAAACATTTTTGCCCTTTATTCTCAATACGGGGCAAAATTCGGGAAATTCTCAGCACTTGCTGGATTGCGCTTAGAGCGGACAGGATTGAAAGGCGCAGCCGCTGGGGTCAATAATCAAGGAAATACCCAAGCGCTAAATCTCGATTTTGACAAAGACTTTTTAGGCCTATTCCCTACCCTAAATCTGGTTTATGAACTCAGTGAAAACAGTAATTTTTCTCTGGGCTATAACCGGCGTATCAATCGACCCAGAAGTTGGTTTATCAATCCATTTCCTTCGCGTTCTAGTGAAACGAATATCTTTCAAGGGAATCCCGATCTAAATCCTGCCTATGCCAGCACAATTGATTTAGGCTATATGATCAAAAACAGGAAAATAACGCTGACAACCTCTATTTACGGCCAATATGAAACTGAATCATTTGAGCGTATTCAAGAAGAAACTGGAGAAGTCACCGACAATGGCATTCCGGTAATCCGCACTATCCCTATTAATCTTTCCACCAATCAGCGTATTGGTTTCGAACTCGGGATACTCTATAACCCTGCCAAATGGCTACGCTTTAATTCGAGTTTTAACTTTTTTCAGTTTGAAACTCAAGGCATTTACAACGACATAGATTTTGGGGCCAAAAATATCAGTTGGTTTACGCGCGCAGGAGTCAAAGTCAATTTACCGGGCGAGGTCAATACGCAGACGAATCTGTTTTATCGAGGACCCAATCAAAACGCCCAAACAAAAAGCGAAGGTATTGCCTCCATTGATTTTGCCGCAAGTAAGGATCTTTTTGAGGAAAAGCTCAGTATCTCTTTTAATGTCAATGATTTACTCAATAGCCGAAAAAGGCGCAGCTTGACCATAACCGATGATTTTGAAAGCGATAGTGTGTTTCAATGGCGAGTGCGTACTTGGACCGTGGGTGTATTATACCGATTCAATCAAAAGAAATCCGAGCGCGGTCGAAACAATAATCGTGGCGGAGGCTTTGACGACGAAGGATTTGAGGGATAGTCTTTAAGGTCAATTAAAGCTTAGCAGAGTGTTTTGATTATAAAATTATTCTAATTGAGGTCATCGCTGTAATGGCCAAGTAGATTTAAAGTGTATGGATAAACACTAGCAAGGTGCTGCGTCCAGTACAGCTTATGTTTCATGACTCCACTCACAAAATCGCAAATGAAGAACACTATTGTCTTACTCGTCTTGAGACGCTTTTTGCTTTTTTAGTTTGAAATGCTCGACTAGAGCTCCCCCAATCCAATAAGGAATGAATGAAACCAGAAAAATCATCAACCAAAATCCTATGGTGAGAATCGTTAAAAATGCTAAAAATCCTAAATATTGATTAAAATCGAACATGGGCTTTATTTTGACCACAAATATAAAATGAAAAATTGATTATTCCATGAACCTCTAGTGAAATATCCACAGGCTTATCCACCGTTTCAATAGCTGAGTCGAAATTCTGTGAATTCTTTAATAATGCCCCGAAAAGACCGTAAATTTGTAGAGATTTTAATCTTTATCACGTCATGAAATACAGAATAGAGAAAGATACTATGGGCTCTGTTGAAGTCCCAGCGGATAAACTTTGGGGGGCACAAACCGAGCGTTCTCGGAACAATTTTAAAATTGGTCCTGCAGCCTCTATGCCTCTTGAAATCGTTTATGGATTTGCACATTTGAAAAAAGCGGCAGCCTATACTAATTGTGAATTAGGGGTACTCTCTTCAGAAAAACGAGATTTAATCGCTCAAGTATGTGACGAAATTCTCAAAGGACAGCACGACGCGCAATTTCCGCTAGTTGTTTGGCAAACCGGAAGTGGAACACAGAGCAATATGAATGTGAATGAGGTTATCGCTAACCGCGCTCATCAAATCGCTGGAAAAGAAATTGGCCAAGGGGAAAAAACTATTCAGCCCAACGACGATGTGAACAAATCCCAATCCTCAAATGACACCTTCCCCACTGGGATGCACATTGCGGCCTATCAAAAAATTACAGCAGTGACCCTTCCTGGGCTCGAAAAACTACACGCCACTTTGGAAAAGAAATCAAAAGATTTTGATCATGTGGTTAAAATAGGCCGAACCCACCTCATGGATGCGACTCCGCTTACCCTGGGTCAAGAATTCAGTGGATACGCCGCACAATTAAAATTTGGCATTAAAGCCCTCAAAAACACCCTACCCCACCTTGCTCAGCTCGCTTTAGGAGGAACAGCAGTAGGCACAGGGATAAATACCCCAAAGGGTTATGCAGAAAAAGTAGCTGGGTATATCGCTGAGTTTACCGGACTGCCATTTGTGAGTGCCGAGAATAAATTTGAGGCTTTGGCCGCTCACGATGCCCTAGTAGAGACTCATGGCGCCTTAAAGCAACTCGCGGTGGCGCTGAATAAAATAGCTAACGACATACGACTTTTGGCCAGTGGACCCCGCAGTGGTATCGGAGAAATTATCATTCCAGCAAATGAACCGGGCTCTTCCATTATGCCCGGTAAAGTCAATCCTACCCAATGTGAAGCCATGACCATGGTCTGCGCTCAAGTCTTGGGTAATGATGTCGCGCTGAGCGTCGGCGGATTACAAGGGCATTTTGAACTCAATGTATTTAAACCGCTTATGGCCAAAAATCTTCTGGAGTCAGCACAGCTTATCGGAGATGCATGCATGAGTTTTGACGAGCATTGTGCCAGCGGTATTGAGCCCAACTATAAAGTAATAGAGGAGCAACTGGGCAAATCACTGATGCTGGTTACGGCCTTAAATACCAAAATAGGTTACTATAAGGCTGCAGAAATAGCCAATGCGGCACATGCCAATGGAACTACCCTGCGCCAAGAAGCCGTTAAATTAGGTTATCTCAGCGAAGAGGAATTTGACGCTTGGGTCAAACCTGAGGATATGATTGGACGATAATCTTAAGTCAATACCACCCACTGAAAGGAGCACACTAATGTCGCTCCTTTTTTTATTCGATTTTTTTAAAAAAACATGAATTTTATCGACGAAATACAAAAAATATAGATTAAATGTAAAATATTCGTATCTTAGTACTACCCAAATTTGTTAACCAACCTACTATGAAACGACTATTTCTAGTATTGACTGTTGGCCTTTTATGGTCGGCAAATGCGGCTCTAGCCGCCCCAATAACGCAAAATAACAAGCTGTCTATTTCGGCTGTAAGCTCAGTATTTACTGAGATTTACGCTATTCCAAAGGCCGATAGATCAAAGCCAGTTTTATCGGACAATCAAAAAATTCAAGAGCAAAATATTGCTGCTGATCCAGCGCATAAAAGAGCCCAGGCAGCCGCACAAAATTCTGCGGTGGTCAAAGAAAATTCCTACAAAAACACTAGAGCCATTAGCGCCACAAACCCAAAATTGAGTCAAAATTCAGCCTCTGATTTGATGTTTTTTCAGCAGACACATATTTTTTCTAATGGTTTATTTTATGGGTTTATATTGATGGTAGTTTTGCTCAATGGCTTTTGTTCTATTTTATTTAAAGACAAAGCTTTTGGCTTTTTCGCTTTGGGGATAACCTCTCTTGGCGCCTTAATTTTTCAATTTGACGGATTAGCCGCATTGTTTACCTTAAATACAACCCAAAGTATTTTCGCCGAATTAGGCACACTTTGGTTGCTGACGGTCTTAATGAGTGTATTTGCCCATCAGTATCTTTTGGCTCAGCAATACGCTCCTAAGCTTCAAATACTCTCTGGAATGCTCATCGGACTAAGTCTGGTGGCTATTGGTTTTTATGCCTTTTTGGGATCTGTGCTCTTTGTTCAAATAGCACAGGTGATCATGGTCACGCTAATTGGGCGTTATTTATTTTTAGGTCTTGTGCGTGCCAAAAACAGCCGCTATGTCAAAATATTTGTACTCGCACTCACGCCCCTACTTGTTGTTTTGGTAGATCAATTGATTTACAATCAAATCGGACAATCCTTATTTGGTCTGAGTGATGGACTCCTTAAAATTAGCACTATTGCCCTAGTGCTGATCATGACCTATGGCCTGCTTTACAGAATGCAGGCTTTAAAAGGAGAACAAGACATGCGCAATCTTGAAATGCGTATTTTCATGGACCGACAAGAAGCTTTTACTGCGCGTATCAAAACAGAAAAACTTGTCGAGGATCTTTATCTTGAGAACCTCATCATGCAATATGACCTGGATGGATTTGAGATAAAATTGCTTCAATACATCTCTGAAGGCAAAACCAATGCAATTATCGCCAAAAAGATGAAAACTACAGTGGAGGAAATCGAAGACCGCACCAAAGATCTTTATCAGAAACTCGATATTGCCGAGCAAATTCGTGAAGATGAGGCCCTACTGCAGAGTCAGCCGGATTATTTATACAACTAGGCCTTTTTAATTCCTTGCCAGCGCCAAAAAGAAACCGCGCTGAGTAAAACAAAAAAGCCCAATAGGTAATAAATAAAATTAGGGGTTACAGGAACATCACCACTGGCATAAGAGTGCAAACCAGTGAGGTAGAAATTCACCCCAAAATAAGTCATCATGATACTGGCGTAGGCAAAAATCGCCAAGACATTAAAAGTCCATTTTCCACGTAAACCTGGCACGAGTCTGCTATGGATTACAAAAGCATAGATCATGATACTGATTAGGGCCCAAGTTTCTTTTGGATCCCAACCCCAGTAGCGTCCCCAGCTCTCGTTAGCCCATTGCCCACCGAGGAAATTACCGATGGTGAGCATCACCAGTCCCACGGTCAGAGCCATTTCATTGATAATGGTCAATTCGTTAATATTCAGCATGATTTTTTGACGATTTTTAGCCGTACCCAAACACATCAGCAACAAGGCCACGGCCCCCAAAATAAGTCCTAGAGTAAATGGACCATAACTGGCCACGATCACCGCAACGTGTATCATTAACCAATAACTATCTAAAACAGGCTGTAAATTAGCGATTTGAGGATCGAGCCAACTCAAATGGGCCACCCAAAGTAAAATCGAAGCTACGAAGGCTGTGGAGGCGATAGTTAAATCGCTTTTTCGCCCAAAAGCCAGGCCAAAGAACACAGTGGCCCAGGAGACGTAAATTACGCTTTCATAGGCATCACTCCATGGAGCATGTCCACTGATATACCAACGTGCTGCTAAGGCTATAGTCATACCGATAAACAACAACCAAATAAGGCCTTTAAAGAGTTTTACCGCGTAATGCCAAAGGGGTTTTGGGCTAAATATTTGTATCACAATCACCACCAGCATCAAGACCCCAAACATTCCAAAGTAGCGATATAGCTTGTTAAAAGGGTCGATTCGGTTGTAGGCAATTTCTGCACTGATCTTAGTCTGCTCAGGATAAACCGCAGCACCAAAGGTCTGCTGATAGCGCTGGATGGCCTCCAAGGCTTGGTTAGCAATGTTTTGGTCCCCCGATTGTCGATATTCACGTAAGCCTTGAAAATAAATAGGCATGATGTTTCGAATAAATAAGGAATCCTCAGATTTTAGCGGTGTCGCGCTCAACTCTTGATAAGCAATCCACTTATTTTCAACAGAACCCGGGATGGGAAAAATCTTTAAGATCCCTCCACCTAAAGCCTCGTTTAGGATATAAGACTTTTCGTAAAGCTTGATAAAATCTTTTTCAAATTGATTCGGATTTGTCTTGGCTGAGGCCGCTTCTACATAGCGATCAATTTTACTGTTGCCACGCTCATCAAATAAATCGATCAGCGCGATTTGTTTGGTTTGAGGCTGCACACCCAATATTTTTTTTATGCTATCATTGCGCCAATCTAATTTTAAAATAGGAATGCCATACCACATCATCGGAAATTCTGTCATAGACAAAAAGACCTGATCTGGATTTAGCCCTTTATAATCATCTTTTCCACTGATTTTTCTCAAGAGTTCACTTGAAAAAGTATTGACCGGCTTCATACGTCCATTGTCCTGCAGGATGAGACGACCAAAAGCCTCTGCCTGCTCTTTCTGGACGGCATTGGCCATGATAATGGAATCAGCCTTTTGGCTGCTCATAGGAATGCTTTGTGCCGATAATCCTGAAAACAAAAACATCAAAGGCAAAAGCAAAAGTGCCTTTTTCTTGCGCTTGACTTTATCCAGCATTTTTTCCAAGTCCTTAAAACGCGTGTGTCGATCAAATAAGATGGCCATAAGTCCTATATACAACAGGAAATATCCCAAATAAGTGGTGTAAGTCCCCCACCAATCGTGATTGACCGACAATACGGTACCTTTTTCATCGGGATCAAAACTGGCTTGAAAAAATCGATAGCCCTTGTGATCCAAGACATGATTCATAAAAATATCGAAGTCAAAAATTCCCTCTTGGTCATTGACTGTGACTTTGCTTTTGAAGGAAGAATAAGACTTTTCGGTTCCAGGGTATTTATCGGCGATAAAGTCATTTAAGGTAATGCTAAAAGGTAACTCATAAACGCGAGAACCATAGCTTAGTCCAATACTCAATCCTCCTACCTCTACTGTTTTTGGGGCAGGACTCAGTCCTTTACTCCCGAGCAAAACCACACGCTGGGATTCGCCTGCGGTGGTGATTTCTACAATAGCAGCATCTGTGCCTGTAGACTCTTTTTCATCGGCTTTTACCAGGTCCATTTTTCCGCGTAGGGCTGGCTCTGGAATGACAAAAGCCGTCCCTGCGATTTGATATAATGAGCGCAATTCAAGGATCGATTTTAGATCTGCCTCAACGGTGCCTTTTTTTTGGTCCGCCATACGCATATAATCCCCTGAGAAAGGCGTTTCGATAAAATACTGCCCTGCGACAAATTCAATATTGATGGCCCCAGGCGTGTACTGATTAAAACTGTAAAGTAAATTATGGATATTGGTAACACTCCCTTCTTTTAAGTAATGTTCATGTCGGGTGCCATCCCCTGACTCGACGAGTTTTAAATACAAATCTCCCTCGGGATCTTCTACCAAACCATCTTTCACATTAGCCGTATATTCGACAACCTTAAAAGTTACGGGCTGCCCATTGTAATCGGTGGACCATTGCGCCTCAGGGGTCAACCGCTCCGAAAGGCGCACTAATTTTGGCGGAACATTGCGACGCATCAATACCCCATCCACTTTATAATCGCCATCGATATAGGCTGATATATATGTCTGATCCGATAAAAAAGTTTGCTCAGTGGCGCCCTCTCTAATGTGCATTACCCCTTCAAATCCGATGTAGCGTGTAATAAAGGCCCCAAAAATGATTAAAATAAAGGCCAGGTGCAGGGTAAGTGTCGCCCATTTTTCTTTTTTGTACAGCCTAAAACGAAAAATATTCCCCAAAAAGTTGATGATAAAAAACACCATGATTGCTTCAAACCACCAAGCGTTAAAGATTAATTCACGTGCATAGGGCGAAGGTGGCTTTGGATATCCTTGGTCAATAAAAGTTCCCACAGCCATAGCCACTGCAAACAACAGAAATAAAAAAGCAGTAAGTCGCGTTGAAAATAAGAAGGCAGCAATTTTTTTCTGCATGTCGATGTTTTGGACAAAAATACGCAATCTAAAGGGACTAATCCACCCCATAAATCACAGATAAATGTTAAGAATTTAAAGCTAAGCGTCCTTTATTGATTATTTTTGAAACATGATAAAAATTAGTCTTCTGGGTTATGGCAATTTAGGGCAACATTTGGCCCGGAAGCTACAAGAATTGGAAGGCATCCAGCTGGTTGAAATTTACAGTCCAAGTCAGAAAACTGATAAAAGTTTAAATGTCCCTGTAATCAATGATCTGAAAAACCTCAGCGATGCCGACCTTTATATTGCTGCAGTAAGTGATGATGCCATCGCAGAAATTTCACAAAAACTGCCCAAGGACTACACTCTAGTACACACCTCTGGGACTGTGGCGCTCGATGTTTTAGAGCGTCAATCAAAGCGAGGAGTGTTTTATCCTTTGCAGAGTTTTTCAAAAGGCCACTCGGTAGCATTTGACCAGATTCCCATTTGCTTGGAGGCCAACAACGCAGAAACAATGGAGCTTTTGGAGCGACTTGCCGCCAAGATATCCCAAAAAGTCGTGCATATTAATTCTCAGGATCGCTTGAACCTGCATCTAGGGGCTGTCCTGGTCAATAATTTCGCCAATCATTTATATACCCTGAGTAATCATCACCTTAAGCAGAAAGGATTATCCCTTGACCTACTTCATCCATTAATCTTAGAAACCGCAAAAAAGGCGGTGGTCATCGGTCCTGAGTGGTCCCAAACTGGCCCTGCAAAACGCGGTGATCTCAAGACCATTGAGCGACATTTAGGCTTAATAGAGGATGAGCAACTCAAAGAAATGTATAACTTACTCTCTGATTCAATCAGAGCACATACAAAATCAAAATAAATTGGAAACGAGCTACAAAACCCTTTTAAACCATATCAAAGCCTTTGTTTTTGATGTAGATGGAGTCCTTACCGATGGCACAGTAATTGTCGACACTCAGGGCCAACTCTTGCGCAATATGAATATCAAAGACGGTTTTGCTTTAAAGGCCGCAGCGGATAAAAAATACCCCATTTGCATTATTTCTGGGGGCACTAATCCAGGCGTCCAAAAAAGACTTGAAGGACTAGGCATAAGCGAAGTACATCTGGGCGCTCATCATAAAAAAGACCTGCTTTTAGCGTTTATGCAAAAACATAAACTGCAGGCAAACGAGGTCTGTTATATGGGTGATGATCTGCCAGACTTCGAAGTAATGACTCTGGTGGGTTTAGCGTGTTGCCCTCAAGATGCCGTTCCAGAAATTAAATCCATAGCTAAATATATCTCACACCGCTCCGGAGGCCAGGGGTGTGTGCGTGATATTATCGAGCAGGTCCTAAAAACACAAAATAATTGGTTTTCAGGAGGATCAGTTTCAGGCCGAGAAGGTTAATCCACTATAAATGATACCCACATTTTTAAAATCATCATGGGGCATCATTAGGGGGTTTCGCCCTTTTAATCTGGGGCTAATCTTAGGGTTACATAAAGCGACACAATGGGTCCTTTTCAGAGATAATTACGGCCTGATGAGCCCGGCAAATCGCGCCGAACTTCAGCACAATTTAGATTTATTGATGTGGGCCAGTTTCGCCCTAGCCGCCGCCGGTTACCTGATTAATGACTTTTACGATTTAAAGACAGACCAAATCAATAAGCCCGAAAAATCACCAAGTTTAATCTTAAAAAACAAAGCCATTTTTTGGTCCCTTTGGTCCGTGCTCAACTTTACGGCAATTTTCATCGGATTCATTCTTGATAAGACTCTAGCGAACACCCACTTTGGGTTTCTATTAATCGGGATCAGTGGGATATTATGGGCTTACAACCTATCGAAATGGAGTAAATTTTTCATCGGACCCTTGTTGATTTCAGCGCTTGTCGTTTTAAACCTAATCCTGGTTTTGGAGGTTTTTTCATTCCTCCCATTATCCTTATCTATCGACGCTTTTTCCGCAGCTGAGATTGAGCGCAATATCTCAGAGATAACACCGTGGGTTTGGCGCATAGCATTTTTGGGGTTTTTAACCAATTTTATTCGGGAGATCGTCAAAGATATTGAGGACATTAATGGGGATCAAAACGCTGGACGACAGACAATTCCGATTGTAATTGGCATTGAGCGCACGGCAAAATTAGCCGCAGTTTTAGGGGTGATTTTGGTTTTGAGTTTAGGCGCCTTTATGGCATCAGCCCTTTATATAAGTATTGCCCTGAGTATAAATTTCGCCCTTGTTTTGACCATTGCCCTTTGGATTACCTACAATTGCACTAAAATCGAGCGGCCAAGCCAAGCCAAGTCTTTATCTTTGAGCCTAAAACTATTGCTAAGCCTGGGTCTTGTTTGCCTGTTTTGGCTTTAAAAAAAGAATAAAATGCACCACAAAGAATTCGACTCCTATGATGTGGTTTTGGCCTCTGGGTCACCCCGGCGTCAAGAACTGCTTTCGGCCATGGATATTCCTCATCGGGTTGAAGTCCGAAAAATAAATGAAGTTTACCCCGATCACCTCAAAGGCCACGAAATCACAAATTATTTGGCTCAAAAAAAAGCCGAAGCTTTTGATGAGCTCAAACCCAATCAGATCATTATAACCAGCGACACCATCGTTTGGTTTAAAAACCAGCCCGTCGAAAAACCCCGTAATCGAGAACACGCGCTGCAGATGCTTGAATCCCTGAGTGGGCATATGCATCAGGTATACACCTCGGTATGTTTTAAAACCCCTGAGGAAACTCGGCTGGTTTACGATTGTACAAAAGTTTGGATCAACCCCACTTCCAAATCCGAACTTGAGTATTATGTGGACCACTACCACCCCATGGATAAAGCTGGAAGTTATGGCATACAAGACTTTTTTGGCTATATCGCCGTGGATCGTATTGAAGGCTGCTACTACAATGTCATGGGATTACCCACACGTTTGGTTTATCAAAATTTGGTTTCCCTTGTTCAGGGCCAAACAAAAGACTAATTTTAATCACTTTTATCACGACAACGAATGACCTTAAGCACATTATATTGGGAAATGATTGCCACAGGAGTTTTACTGTTGGTTTTATTGATTTTACGAGCCTCGATCATCGGCCTGATTCGCCGATTTTCTCATACAGAGCAAATTATCGATAGACGCGCTCAATTAATTACCAAGCTCATTAATTATCTCATTCTAGGATGCGCTTTAGTGGGCGTATTTATGATTTGGGGGGTTGATGTTCGGAACCTAGGCGTCATCATCTCTTCGGTTTTTGCCGTTATTGGCGTTGCTTTTTTTGCGCAGTGGTCTATATTGAGTAACATTACAAGTGGCATCATAATGTTTTTTACTTTTCCGTATAAAGTAGGTGATCGTATAATGATTCATGATAAAGATTATGATTATGTGGGTATCATTGAGGACATAAAAACATTTCACATTGTTATTATGAATGATTCAGGCCAAAGAATTACCTACCCCAACAGTCTTTTACTTCAAAAAGGCGTGAGTATTTTAATTCAAAATAATGAAGTAAAAGAAGACGCTGATTTGGAGCATAATTAAAATTGTGGGCAATAAAACAGAATAACAAGACTATGATGAATTCCAATTTTCGACCAAAACCATTAGTATTGGATGCCAGAAGCCTATGGATAAGTCTAAGTGTTGTTTTATTCAGCATACTTACTGGATATGCTCAAAAACCAACGCAATGGAGCTCGAGTGAACTTTATCATGCCTTAGAAAAATTCAACAACTTTGGCTCAGTCCTTTATGTTGGGGCACACCCTGACGATGAAAACACAAGACTCATTACCTATTTCGCCAATCATGAAAAGGCGCAAACCGCCTATCTGTCTCTGACGCGCGGTGGTGGTGGTCAAAATCTTATTGGCCCTGAACTCAAAACCACACTAGGCGTTATTCGCAGTCATGAATTACTTCAAGCGCGATCCATCGATGGCGGAACACAACTCTTTACACGAGCCATGGATTTTGGCTATTGCAAAAATCCATCTGAAGCATTAGAAACCTGGGGCGCAGAAGAAATTCTGCTCGATGTAGTGCGCAGCTTCAGAAAATATAAACCCGACCTCGTGGTGAATCGCTTCAACCATCGCACACCGGGAACCACCCACGGGCATCATACCGCCTCTGCCCTGCTCAGCATTCAGGCCTTTGAAAAAGCCAACGATCCCAGTTACGATCCAGAATCAGTCCAACTCTATGGGCTTTGGCAGCCAAAACGTCTATTTTTTAACACCTCATGGTGGTTCTACGGTAGTCAAGAGGCTTTTGAGGCGGCGGACAAAACCAATATAGTTGAAGTCCCTGTAGGTCAATACTATGCCACCATCGGTAAATCGAACGGGGAACTCGCGGCCCAAAGTCGCAGTATGCATAAATCTCAAGGATTTGGCAGCTTGAGTAGTCGCGAACAGGAAACCGAATACCTAGAGCTTATTCTGGGTTCTATGCCTGAGGATAAATCAAATTTATTTGACTCAGTTGAGCGGGGCTGGATGCGCCTTGGTTTAGACAAAGACCATGAAATTGTGCTGAGTCTAGAACAAATCCTTGAAAATTTTGATTTCAAAAATCCACAAAAACACACCCTTGAGCTGCTCAAAGTTTTAGAGACACTCAAAACCCTGCCCGAGAGTCGCTTGAGAAACGATAAAATCCAAGCCCTGACTCAAATTATCACCCAATCCTTGGGGCTTTATGTCTCTGCAGAGTCCTCACGCGCCTACGTGACCCCAATGGATGCTGTTATGGCCAAAATTGAGATAACCAACCGAAGCTCAAAAAAATTATTATTACATCGTGTTAACTCAGACCAACTTTACTTTTTTGAAAACACTCAACCCACAGTTATTGATGCGTTTAAATCCTTAAATGTTGAATCTTTGGAGGCACCGCTTAAATCAGTCGATTTAAGCACCCCTTATTGGCTTAAAAACTCAGCAGATAACGGCCGATTTAATGTGCCACAAACAGATCTTATCGGAGAACCCATGGGTCCTGAACCGGTCAATATAAATCTGGATTTTTCTTATCAGGGGTACCCATTTACCCTAAATGTCCCGCTGCGCTATAAATACAGAGATCGTGTTCAAGGTGAAGTCTTTGACCCTTTTGTCATCCTTCCCAGCATCACACTAAGCACCTCGGAACCTGTGCTTGTATTTAACGATCAAAAACCAAAAACATTAGACATCACCCTCAGGGCTCATAGTGACCAGCAAAAAGGAAGTCTGAGCCTTCAGCATCCTGATGGTTGGCGTGTAGACCCTTCATATGTCGATTTTGAAATAGATCAAGCTGGTCAGCAGATAGATTTTAACTTCACAATTTATCCTCCAAAAGAAACGCAAACTGGTGGATTGACCCCCTTAGTCCAGGTAGGCGACAAGTTCTTTTCTAAAACCTTGCTCGAAATT
>JALRAI010000027.1 GCA_023258055.1 Flavobacteriaceae bacterium
ATGATTTCATTGTCTAAGTCTCCGTCAACCGCTGGCGGTACTGCACCACCATCGATGGTTCCATTAACCGGGTTTCCAGCAAGCAATTCAGTAATTATAGGCTCGCCAATCACGTCAGTCACCATAAATAATGGAATAGTCACTGAAGCTCCCACGGCTCCAGGAGCCATGATTACTGGGTCTCCAGGAACGTTGTTCACCATGATTACAGCGACAGCCCCTTCGTTTTGAGCGGCTAAAGCTTTGAATCCAAATTCACATTCTCCGCGGCGAATCACGACAATTTTTCCATTCAGGTCTGCGCCATTAACCACAGTGTCACAACCGTCATTAGGGTCGGTGGAAGTTCCTCCGGAGTTATCGTCTTCAATTACCACTAAGTCTTCGGTGAGTGGAGGTATTGGCATAGGTCCGCCAAAGTTTGCTGGTACTCCTGGGTAAACTCCAGCCAATGGTCCGTTATTAATGGTCAATAAATTAATCGGCCCTGAACTGCTGGTCCAAATAAACATTTGCATGCGTGGATTACCTCCATCTGGTGGCGTTGCAAAGTTGGCGTTGTTGGTTCCTGAACCGTCTTGAGCATCAGCATTAACCGAATCAGAACCATTTCCAGGATTGCCGTACTGGTTTTCTTGGAAGTTTCCACTCTCTTCATCAAAGCCATACTGGTAAGAGAAGTCATGGATCACATTGTTCCAATAGAACAAGTTTACTGTTGCTGCGTCGGTAAAATTTGCAGGATCTTGTGGAAGGTTATACGGATAATCAAAGGTCAAACCTGCGCCCCCTTCTGGTGAAGCACCAGTACCGTTATTTCCGTCAATGTCCTCTTGAGCATAAACATTATTGCCACGAGTATAGGTGTATTCTGCACCTGCTACCCCGTCAGTATCATGCCATCCAAATGGCGATGAAGCTAAATCAACGGCATCTGATTCAAATACAAATTCATCCGATCCGTCGATTGGACTGCTGTAAGGAATAGGGAATACACGATACCCGGCCGCTCCTGCTGCTGGAGCAAAAGCAGTGTTATCAGATCCAAACAATACGCTTTCTCCTGAATTATGCTCGTGATTGCCTTGACCAAAATCACAGTGCAACACCCAATCATGTGTGTCTAGGATAACTCCACTTTGGGCATCTACACGAACACTGTAATAATGCGTGGCATCCAAAAGATAAAAACTTAAATCCCAAGCCAGACGGTATTGCTCATCTTGTGTTTTTTGAAAAACTAATTGCACAGGAATATCATTTTGTGACATTTCCACAGCGCGGAACACATAATTGTTCCCTTGAGCAGAAAGCTCTTCAATATTACCCGCACTCAACCCAAAAGACTGAGCGGCCTTCAGAACGGCAGTCTGAGCTCCGATTGAAGGAGAAGTAGTATTAATTTTACTCGCCAAATCAGAAACAAAGCCCAAACGCGCAGAATATACCTGAGCCTCTTTGATGGCAAAACGCGAAGTTGAATTATGCACTTCAATACCCGCTAAAGCTTGATTCACATAAGCCATTTGAACACGCATGCTCTTTGAATAGCTTGTCGATTTCAACACCGGTGTGTTGACATCTTCTTGAGTCAAGTTCAGCGCACTGCGCTGTGAAGACAAATAGTCTTTGATGATATTTAAATCATCTTGGGCTAAGGCAGCATTAATGCTAAAAAGCCCCCCTAAGAATAGAAGTAGTAGTTTTTTCATTGATGTTTTTTTTATCGAATGCCTAAGATACACTTTTGTGTCTTAAAAAATGTATCGCTTAAGTTAAATTCACACAACTTTACCAGACAGACGACTACTCAAGGCCAGGGCGTTGCTGTCTGTAAGACGAGAAACAAAGTAACTTACCTCTAGAAGCACTTCATAAACAGTACTTTGCACATCAATTTCCAGCCCCGATTCTTGAATTAGGAGTTGATCAAAAAATCTTGGCGACTGATTTTTGGTATTCAGCGCAGCGGGGACATAAGCCGCTAGGATATCGGTCAGCATCCTATGGCCCGCTAATTCTTTGCGCAATACCTCAGCATGCTCATAAATACGTTCCTTACTCACTTTTAGAATATCATTGATTTGCGCCTTAAACTGGCTATGGGCCATTAAGGATTGACTCATTTGACCAGCCATTAATGCCTCTTCATGGGTTAAAAATAGGGTGCTGGCCTCTTCTACAAGCCGGCCAATGGCTAGCGAACGCAAATAAGCGAGTCGATCCGATGACTTGCTGAGTTTGCTGTATTTCTCGGTTTGTATGCTGTCTTTGACCAAACGCAACAAAAATTCTAGCGCTACATCCTCTGTGATCCAGCCCAGGTTTATGCCGTCTTCAAAATCAATAATCGTATAACAGATATCATCAGCTGCTTCGACCAAATAAGCTAGGGGGTGTCGCGCAAATCGCCCAGAATCGAGTTTTAAAAGTCCTAATTCAGAAGCCACTTCCTCAAAAAATGACTGATCTCCTGTAAAATATCCATACTTTTTATCCGCGCAATGGGACGTTGGTTTTTTGGGTAATGAACCCTTGGGATACTTCATAAAGGCCCCCAAGGTGGCATAAGACAATCGCAAGCCTCCATCCACACCATCACGGGTTTGGGTGAGCATTTTGAAGCCATTGGCGTTGCCTTCAAAATCACAAAGGTCTTGGTACTGCTGAGGGCTCATTTCTTGAGCATATTGCTTTCCCGGCCCCGATTTAAAAAAGTCTCCAATAGCCTTTTCACCGCTATGGCCAAAAGGGGGATTCCCGATATCATGGGCCAAAGCAGCGGCGGCCACCACAGCACCAAAATCATTGGGTTGATAACCGTGTATCGAACTTAAATGTGGATGTCGCTGCAACAGGGCACGTCCGACCGAACGGCCTAATGAGCGCCCGACCACAGAAACCTCAAGGCTGTGCGTCAAGCGCGTATGAACGAAGGAGTTTTTGGACAAAGGGATGACCTGAGTCTTGTCCTGCAAGCTTCTAAAATGAGACGAAAAAATAATGCGGTCGTAATCCACCTCAAACCCCAATCGTGTCTCGTCTTGTTCGCTGCGCAATCTCTTGTGCTGATCACCTTGTCTTTTGAGCGACATCAACTGTTCCCAAGTCATCATGCGTCTGTTTTTTGCTATTGAATATTACTCTGAGCAAGATAGGTCTTTTGGTCCAAATTCAAAACCAGTAGCCCCACATAACATTGAGGTAACCTTTATGTGATACAATCATAATTTGCCCATAACCTCAAGGTTACATTCAGGGGTCATCTTTGCAGCGAGTATTTAAAACACATCATGAGAAAATTTTTACTAACGACATTATTAAGTGTAATGTCATTGGCTGCTGTTGGGCAAACAACAGGGTCCATCGTCGGCTTGTTGACCGATAAAGAATTCAACAATGAACCATTGGCTTTTGCAAACGTAATAATTAAAGGAGAAAATAAAGGGACCACTTCGGACTTTGACGGCTTGTATGCTTTAGAGGATCTTCCAGTAGGCACCTACACTATTGTGTACAGCTTTGTGGGTTACGAAACTGTGGAAGTCTCAGATATTATCGTAGAAGAGGGTAAAGTGACTACCGTGAATGTGCCCATGGGGGCTAGTGCCGCTACCCTTGAAGAAGTGGTGATCACCACAACAGTGCGCAAAGAAAGTGAAGTCGCCTTGCTGCTTGAACAAAAAAACGCCATAACTCAAAAGACCGCTATCGGAGCCCAAGAACTTTCTCGAAAAGGGGTGGGTGATGCCGCAACCGCCGTGTCTAAAGTGACTGGAATCTCAAAACAAGAAGGCTCGGGAAATGTCTTCGTGCGTGGACTGGGTGATCGGTATAATGTAACGACTTTAAATGGTCTGCCGTTGCCCTCAGACAATCCTGCGCGAAAAAACATCAACCTGAGTATCTTCAGCACGGATATCGTTGAGAATATCGGTATTGACAAAACCTTTAATCCGCAGCAATATGCTGATTTTGCCGGGGCCAACATCAACATCGATTCAAAAAATGCCATGGCCGACGGCATCATTTCGGTCAGTGTGGATTCAGGATTCAACACTATTACCCAAAGCCAAGATCAATTCTATCGTACCGACGGTCCCGACAATTTTGGGTTTTACGACATTAATTATCCTGCCTTCCCGCTCAACAACTATAATTTTGACACCAGCTGGGATCGCCGTGCGGCCGATGCTCCGGCAAACTTAGGCTTGACCCTACAAGGTGGAGACAGTTTTCAATTAGGCGATGATACCAAACTTACCATTTTCGGAGTTGGGGCGCACAGCAATCAATTTCAGTATCGAGAAGGGATCTCCCGCGGTGGTGTGGAAGTGAGCGGCGTGCCGAATGCTGACTTTGACTATATCGATTATCAGTACAGTACTAACACGACCTTGATGGGCGATGTGGGGATTAAATACAAAAATCTCAATGTCAATTACAGCGGGCTATTGCTCAATACCTCAAACGAACAGCAACTAGAGAACTACGGGGTGATCGATAAGGATGATGACGCTTCTCAAGGCGGTGGATTTATCCAGCGTGGAGTATTTACTAACACCAATCTTATTGTTAATCAGTTGCATGCAGATTTTGAGATCAATGAGCGCATCGCTCTAAGCGCCTCTGGATCTTATAGCTTCTTACAAAGTGCTGAGCCAAATCGCCGACAAGTGACTTTGGTCCCACAGGATCTAGACGAGCCTGACGGACCTAAATCCTTTGAATTTGTTTCTGCTGCCTCGAGTAATCACCGTTTTTATGCCGATTTATACGAAGAGGAAATCGCCAGTGCGTTTGAAACCTCTATTAAGCTCTTCAAAAACGATGAAGACGAATTTGACGGCAAACTCGATCTTGGATTCAGCTCTCGCAACAAAGAAGTGGATTTTTCGGCTACTCAATTTAACTTCCGCATTATCCGTGGGTCAGGCATTGTGCAGCCTATAGTCGAAGACATCTACAATGTCGATGCTTATTTCAATCAAGAGAATTTAAACGCCGGTTTGTTCCGCATAGAAACTTTTAGAGGAAGCGCCGAAGTGCCGAATGCTTTGGACCCACAAACCTATGGAGGAAACCAAAGCATCCTGGCCGGGTATGCAAACTTCACCTACACCTTCAATCCGAAGTTCACCATGATTGTTGGATTACGTGGAGAACAAATCAATCAGGATATTGCCTGGTCCACCTCTCTAGACCCAGATGGAGACAGCAACAGCTTAGATGTATTCCAACTATTGCCTGCGCTTTCGATGAAGTATAGCCTTACCGAAGATCAAAACTTTAAGTTTGCCGCGAGCAAAACCTATACCTTGCCCCAATACAAGGAACGCGCGCCATTCTTATTTCAAGAGGTAAACCAAGATTACTTTGGTAATCCATTTTTGACCGCCTCGACGAACTATAATTTTGATGCCAAATGGGAAATCTTCCCTTCTAATTCAGAATTGCTTTCAGCAGGTTTATTTGCCAAAATCATTCAAAACCCGATCAACACCGTCACCATTCAATCGGCCGCTAATGACATCAGCTGGGCCAATACCGGTGATCAAGCCACAGCCATTGGCATCGAGATTGAATCGCGCAAGGTGCTGATGAGTCGCGAATCAGAATACGCTGATTTTACCAATACGCAAAAACTCAGCGCTGGTTTGAACCTGGCCTACATGAAGACTAATCAGGACCTCAACGGTCAAAAGGTCTTTGACCAATCTGGTCTTAGTTTTGACCCAACTTATTCATCTACGGGGATTACAGGAGCTTCAGATTTAGTGGCTAATGCAGACCTGAGTTTTTACAAAGACTTTAAAGAGCATAAAAACATCCAATTGACCCTGGCAGGTAACTATTTCTCTGATCGAATTTTTGCCTTAGGAAACTTTGGAAAAGGAAATATTGTCGAAAAGGGCGTGCCGTCTTTGGACTTTGTGGCCAAGGCACAGTTTACCAAACAGCTCAGCGTAGGTATTTCAGCCAAAAACCTTTTAAACCCGAGCATTGAGCGATTCCAAGAGGCCGTAGACGGAGACGTCAACCCAATCCGCGATCGCATTCAGGAAGTGGCCACAACGGTACTTTCGTACAAGCGGGGTTATGATTTGAAAATTTCTCTCAACTATACTTTTTAAATACTCATCAATCAATTCAAACAGTTATTAATTAAAATCAAAAACAATGAAATTATCTTTTGTAAAATTAAGTTTAGGTTTGGCCCTTTTGGCTGTGACTTACTCATGTAGCAAGGATGACAGCAATACGCCTGATCCACAGGCGGCCACTTGTGACGATGGCATCCAAAACGGTGATGAAACCGGAGTGGACTGTGGAGGCTCTGCTTGTGCGCCTTGTGCTGTCGACAACATCCTTGAAGGAGATGTGACTACCGATGTCACTCTCGATGCAACAATCGGATACGAGCTTGCTGGAGCCTATGTAGTGCGTTCAGGAGCTTCTCTAACGATTCCTGCTGGAACAGTTATTTCTGCAACCGGAGGAACTTCTGCTTATATCGCTGTAGAGCGTGGAGCACAAATCTTTATCAATGGTACATCTTCTGCGCCGGTGGTGATGACCTCTGGTGCTGCAAGCCCTGCTCCTGGAGACTGGGGTGGTCTGGTGGTTTGTGGAGATGCGCCGACTAACAAAGGATCCAATGTCACTTCTGAGGTTGCTGACTTGACCTACGGTGGTAGCAACGCCAATGATAACTCAGGATCTATTCGCTATTTGCGTGTAGAATACACTGGAGCAACTTTCTCAAACGATAAGGAGTTCAATGGTGTTTCACTTTTCGGTGTTGGTGCCGGAACAACCTTTGAATATGTTCAATCTTACCAAGGTGGTGACGACGGAATTGAATTCTTCGGGGGAACTGTAGATGGAGATAACCTAGTGTCTATCGGAAGTGGTGACGACTCAATCGACTTTGCTGACGGTTGGAATGGTAATGGTACCGACTGGTATATCGCCGATGGTGCCAAAGCAGGTATCGAAGGATCAAACAATGGAGATGACGGAAATGCAATGCCTGTAACCACTACTACGCTTACAAACATTACTGTAGTGGGTCCTGTTACCGAGGGCGCGCTTTACTTCAAAGAAGGTGGCGGAAACTTTACCATCAATAACTTCTACACCAGTAATGTGGACCTAGGAGTTAAAGTAAAAGACACTGATGCCGAAGCCGCTGCACGTATAGAGGCTGGAGCTCTTGTGATCAACAATATTCAATTTGCGGATGCTCCTGCAGGATTGGAAATCACAGACTACATCGGGGCTAATCAATCTTTCTACACTCAAGGGGTTAACTCTGGTGCTGGAAATGGTGCTTCTTCACCTGATTGGGCTGCAGGATGGACTGTAGGCTTAGACAACAGTGGGCCTTCTGGTTCAGAAAACTTAGCTGGTGAAGTAACAGGAGATGTTACCCTAGACGCCAGCATTGATTATCAACTAACCAGTGCCTTTGTGGTACAAAGCGGGGCGTCACTTACGATTCCTGCTGGAACGACTATTCGTGCTACAGGAGGAACTGCCGCTTACATCGCGGTTGCTCGTGGTGGACAAATCTTTATCGAAGGAACTGCTTCTAACCCTGTGGTGATGACCTCTGGTTCTGCGAGCCCTGCTCCTGGAGACTGGGGAGGTCTTGTAATTTGTGGTGATGCACCGACTAACAAAGGAACAAACGTAACCTCTGAGGTTGCTGATTTGACTTATGGTGGTAGCAACATGATGGACAATTCAGGTTCTGTTCGCTATTTGCGCGTAGAATACACCGGAGCAACATTCTCTAACGATAAAGAATTTAACGGTGTTTCTCTTTTCGGTGTTGGTGCTGGAACGACTTTTGAATATGTTCAGTCGTACCAAGGGGGTGACGATGGTATCGAGTTCTTTGGTGGAACTGTTTCGGGAAATTACTTAGTGTCTATCGGCAGTGGTGATGATTCTATCGACTTTGCAGACGGATGGCAAGGAAACGGTTCTTACTGGTACATCAAAGACGGGGCTAAAGCCGGTATCGAAGGATCAAACAATGGTGATGACGGAAATGCAAGTCCTGTAACCACGACTACACTTAGCAACATTACTGTAGTGGGACCTGTAACCGAAGGAGCACTTTACTTTAAAGAAGGTGGTGGAAACTTTACCATTACTAACTTCTACACCGAGGGTATTGACCTCGGGGTTAAGGTAAAAGATACAGACGCAGAAGCGGCTGTACGCATCGAGAACGGTGACCTTAGTATCAACCCTATGCAATTTGACAACCCTGCTGCTGGATTTGAGATAACTGATTATATCGGTGCCAACCAAAGCTTTGTGGTTGAAGGACCAACTTCCGGCGCTGGCAATGGAGCTGCTGCACCAAGCTGGGCCTCTGGATGGACTTCAGGATTGTAAGCTATTTTTAAGTGTTGTTTGCTGTGTTGTGTAAACCATAAAACAGCGTAAAGAAAAAGGGCCTCTAAATGAGGCCCTTTTTAATGTGTTATGATGTAGTTTATTCAAATTGAGTGACTACACGAGTGTCTGTTTTGGCCAAACGATCCACTTGGGTGACACGCCCGTCCTGATACTGGACTTGATTGATTTCTCCAGTATTATAAAAATACCAGGTGCCGACTCTTTTACCTTGGGCATAAGTTCCTTGAGCAGTTATAGCGCCTTGGGCATCATAACTTATCCATGCGCCATGCAATTCATTGTTAAGATTATAGGCCCCTTTTTGGGCTATACTTCCATTGTCATGATAAACCGTGGACTCCACCACAGAACCATTTTTTATATTTTCTCTTTTTGGTGTTTCTTGAGCCCATAATGCGGTCCCAAATAAAAGACATCCGGTTAAAATGATTGCTTTCATAATATAACAATTGAATTCATGCTAAGTTAATGAATTTGTTACATAAAATTTACGTTTACATAACATTAAATTAACATATAACACATAAAATATTGATTTAAAGTTGTTTAGTAATATTTTCTGTCCGTCCTAACAGCTATTTCTTATTAATATTTATTTAATATTCACGTGATATTATGACTAAATAGAAAGGCTTTCTTTGGATGTGTTTTAAACACTTGCACATTAAATCATTAAGTTTTTGTCGACTCGATTTTTGTGTAGGCCGCCTTCGGGCGGCCATTTTTTTTTGCCATCTCATGGATTAATCCCTGAAAATTAATCAAATAACAATTTGGAAACATTTAGTTAACATTAGAAGGGGTTCTTTGCAGCGACAAAAACTTAAAAATGATTTTTATGCGCTTGCAAACACCATGGCTTATTAGCCTCGTTCTCCTGTGTTATTTTCCCATCCAGGCACAGAGCTTAAACGAACAATCTTTTGGAAAAGGTTTAATCAATTTTACTGCAGCCGACAGCAGCTTCACCGTAAAGTTCGCACCTAGAATACAGACTAGATTTCAATCTGCTTGGAATCACGATGGCAATAATTACGGTGATGCCGAATATAATTTTCTGGTGCGACGTGCTCGATTTAAATTTGATGGTTGGGCCTTTAGTCCAAAGCTGAAATACAAACTTGAGCTAGGACTTTCTAATCGCGATATTTCTGGGGCCAGTGTCTACAACCGAAATACCCCACGTTATATTTTAGACGCCGTAGTGATGTGGCATTTTGCTCCAGGGTTTGAACTTTGGGCTGGTCAAACTAAGTTACCCGGTAATATAGAACGTGTAGTTTCCTCAGGAAATCTTCAACTTATTGACCGATCAATTTTGAACAGTAAATTCAATATCGATCGAGATATGGGGGTGCAACTTAGATACAAGCACAAAATAGGACAAATGCTCGTGCGAGAAAAGCTAGCCGTGTCTCAAGGTGAAGGACGCAACATTACCGAAGGGAATCTAGGTGGACTTCAATACACCTCACGATTAGAATTATTGCCTTTCGGCGCGTTTGCTAAAAAAGGTGATTATTCACAAAGTGATTTAGTGCGTGAATCTTCATTAAAATTGATGATTGCAGCCACTTATGACTTAAATCAAAATGCCGTTAAAAACCGAAGCAATATGGGCAGTTATATGGTTTTGGACGATGGCAGCCTTTTCGAAACAGACATCACTACAGTCTTTGTGGACGCCATGTTAAAATACCGTGGATTTTCGCTCATGGCTGAATACGCAGATAGAAGCGCAGCAGAACCCACTCCATTTGTGGGCTCCTCTAATATCGTACAGGTGGGTAATGCAACTAATGTCCAGGCCAGCTACTTATTCAAGAATAACTTTGAACTCACCGGTCGTCATTCGAGTATCAGTTATGGGGCAGTTACTGGAAAAGGAAATGAAGTCGTGTACACGGCTGGAGCCTCAAAATATGTGGTGGGTCACAAACTCAAAATTCAAAGTGATTTAAGTTTGGGCCAAGTGGACGGCAATGAAGATTTCATTGAGTTCCGATTGGGATTTGACCTTCATTTTTAAGTCACACACATAACAATTTAGTAACAGTAATTTGTTAATTTAATTAGACCTTTGTTTCAACAATTTAACTTAGTATGGATCAGATTTATTTTATGATGTTAATCGCCTTGGCTGTTTTGGCTGTGGTGGACCTTGTAGTGGGTGTCAGTAATGATGCCGTTAACTTTTTGAACTCAGCCATTGGCTCTAAAGCGATTTCCTTCAGAACCATAATGATCGTGGCGAGTTTGGGAATATTCATCGGCGCCGTGTTCTCTAGTGGGATGATGGAGGTCGCCCGTAAAGGGATTTTTGTGCCAGGAGAATTCTACTTCAATGAAATCATGATCATATTTATGGCCGTGATGATTACGGATATTTTGCTTCTGGACTTTTTCAACACCTTGGGTATGCCTACCTCGACCACAGTATCGATTGTGTTTGAATTATTGGGGGCTGCAGTCATTATGGCTTTGATAAAAATCGGCATGGATCCAAATCAAACTGTGGCCGATCTCGGGACATACATCAATACCAAAAAGGCCACTGAAATCATCAGTGGAATATTGCTCTCGGTAGTCATTGCCTTCTCAGTAGGGGCATTGGTACAATGGCTCTCTAGAATGATTTTCAGTTTCCATTATGAGCAAAAAATTAAAAACTTTGGCTCGATTTTCGGCGGTGTTGCCTTAACAGCCATTACCTATTTTATCTTTTTTAAAGGGCTTAAAGGCACACCTTATTACGATTCTTTTAAAGAGGTTTTGGCCAGTCAAGCTTGGGTGATTTTGGGTGTTGGTTTTGTATTTTGGTCTCTATTTTCATATTTATTCATGAAAATATTCAAAAAAAGTATCCTGATTGTGGTGATCACCATCGGAACTTTTGGTTTGGCCTTGGCCTTCTCAGGAAACGATTTGGTGAACTTTATCGGGGTGCCGATGGCGGCTTATCACTCCTTTGAGGCCTGGTCTGTTTCTGGTGTGGCAGCCAATGAGTTTTCTATGGGCGTATTGAGTAAGAAGGTTCCCGCAGAGCCTATATTGTTATTTATCGCCGGTGGGATTATGGTCCTCACTCTGTGGTTCTCTAAAAAGGCAAAAACCGTTACTGAAACAGAAATTGGTCTGTCCAGACAAAACGATGGTGCTGAAAAATTTCAACCCAATATGCTCTCGCGCTTTTTGGTTAAAGGCGGAACACAGTTGGGCAATCTAATGAGCAAAATCCTGCCGTCAGGAGTTCTGGCAAAAATGAACCAAAGCTTTGAAAAACCTGAGGCCATTGCGCTTAAAAATGATCCAGAGGCCCCCGCTTTTGACATGATTCGTGCTTCAATCAATCTAATGGTCGCCGGGGTTCTAATTTCTATAGCTACCTCTATGAAGCTTCCTTTGTCTACAACTTACGTGACCTTTATGGTTGCCATGGGTACGTCCTTAGCCGACCGTGCATGGGGCCGAGAGAGCGCTGTGTACCGCGTAGCTGGAGTTATTAATGTCATCGGCGGATGGTTCTTTACTGCCTTTATTGCTTTTGTCGTAGCAGGGACCATGGCCTATTTAATTTTCCTCGGTGGAGGAGTTGCCATAGCAGTTTTACTCATTTTAGCGATTGCTCTACTGGTGCGTAATTATCTATTCCATAAAAAGCGCAGCGCAGATAAAGCAGCGCCAAAAGGGCTGAAAAAGACAGCGAGCAAAACAGTTCAGGGTATTATCAGTGAAAGCACCCAAAACATTGCCAATGTATTTGCACGCACTCAAAAAACCTACAGTAATGTCATCCATGGTTTAGCCAAACAAGATGAAAAAGGGCTGAAAAAATGTAAAAAAGGAGTCGAGAAATTGGGCGAGGAGATTGAAGATTTGCGCAACAACTTGTTTTATTTCATCAAAAATCTGGAAGAGACAAGTTTGCGCGGAAGCAAATTCTACATTCAAATATTAACGCACCTTACTGATATTTCTCAATCACTTGATTTTATCACAAAAAAGAGTTTTAAGCATATTCACAACAACCACAAATCATTGCGTTTTAATCAAGTTAAGGTGCTTCAAGAGGTGGATCATGAATTTGGTACTATCCTTAGTAAGCTCGTGCGTATGTTTGATGAAAATGACTTGAAAACAATTAGCACGGTTACGACTGAACTTGAAGCCTTGAGTCAGAATGTTTCACAGCGCATAGACGATCAGGTAACTTTAACACGCAAAGAAGAATCAAGCCCTAAAAACACAGCGCTCTATTTTAATGTGTTGCTTGAATCTAAAGATCTTATTGACGCGGTTTGTGAATTGATGCAGGTTTACAATAAAAACGTCAAATAAAGCCATTTACTTTATTTTATAGACATTGATTATACGAGCAAAACATCTCGTATTTCGAGTAAAAAAAAAGCCCCGCAAATGCGGGGCTTTTTTTGTGTCAATAATGGCAGCGTTTATGAGCCACACATCAAGCAGTCCTCATCGTTTTCCGCAGCATCTCGACCTTGGGCCAACATATCGCGCAGCTCTGCCGCAGTCAATGGCTTTTCACTAGCCGCTGAGACAGCCTCCACTTTTGAAGTCGCCGCAGCTACAGGCTCTTTTTTGGTCTCGTTGCTCAAAGTAAACTTAATGGCATCTACAGCACTCTTAGTGCGCAGATAGTACATTCCGGTTTTAAGACCGCTTTGCCATGCGTAGAAGTGCATCGAAGTAAGCTTAGCCATATTGGCATTCTCCATAAACAAGTTCAGGGATTGCGACTGATCGATAAAGTAACCTCTGTGACGAGACATATCGATGATATCCTTCATAGAAAGCTCCCATACCGTCTTGTAAAGCTCTTTTAGGTCTTGTGGAATACCCTCAATATGCTGAATAGAACCATTAGCACGCATGATTTCTTCTTTCAGGGTGTCGTTCCAAAGACCCAGACTCACCAAGTCTTCAAGCAGGTGCTTGTTCACCACGATAAACTCACCAGAGAGCACACGACGGGTGTAAATATTAGAGGTATAGGGTTCAAAAGCTTCGTTATTTCCGAGAATTTGAGAAGTTGAAGCTGTAGGCATGGGCGCCACAAGCAGTGAGTTACGTACTCCGTGCTTTTTAACGTCCTTGCGCAGTTTTGCCCAATCCCAACGACCGCTGAGTTCCTCATCTTTAATATTCCACAAATTGTGTTGGAATAAGCCTTCAGAAATCGGTGACCCTTTGTAAGTTTCATAAGCACCGTCTTCTTTGGCCTCTTCCATGGAAGCTGTTACTGCAGCAAAGTATAGCGTCTCAAAGATCTCTTGGTTCAATTTCTTCGCCTCATCACTGGTAAACGGCATACGCAATTTAATGAACGTATCGGCCAATCCTTGAACCCCAAGTCCCACAGGACGGTGTCTAAAGTTTGAATTCTGCGCTTCGATCACTGGATAGTAATTGCGGTCGATCACGCGGTTGAGGTTTTTAGTCACGCGCTTAGTCACACGGAATAGCTCTTTGTGATCGAATTCGCCGTTTTTGACAAACATCGGCAAGGCGATGGAGGCCAAGTTACAAACCGCCACTTCGTCTTCCGAGGTGTATTCTAGAATCTCTGTACAGAGGTTTGATGAGCGAATGGTCCCTAAGTTCTTTTGGTTGCTCTTGCGGTTTGCCGCGTCCTTATAGAGCATGTAAGGCGTTCCTGTCTCGATTTGAGATTCGAGGATTTTCTCCCAAAGCTCACGAGCCTTGATGGTTTTGCGCCCTTTGTTTTCGGCCTCATATTGCTCGTATAGTTTCTCGAAATCATCTCCATAGGTGTCAAAAAGCCCAGGGCACTCATTCGGACACATCAAGGTCCAGGTGCCGTCTTCTTGGACACGCTTCATAAACAAGTCAGGAATCCACATGGCGTAGAACAGATCGCGCGCACGCATTTCTTCTTTACCGTGGTTCTTTTTGAGGTCCAAAAAGTCAAAAATATCCGCGTGCCATGGTTCTACATAGATCGCAAAACTCCCTTTACGCTTACCGCCGCCTTGATCGACATAACGGGCTGTGTCGTTAAAGACGCGTAACATTGGGACAATTCCGTTTGAGGTACCATTGGTCCCTGAGATATAAGATCCCGTAGCACGAATGTTGTGAATGCTAAGTCCGATACCTCCCGCAGACTGAGATATTTTTGCGGTTTGTTTTAAGGTGTCATAAATCCCATCGATACTGTCGTCCTTCATGGTGAGTAGAAAGCATGAAGACATTTGTGGCTTTGGCGTCCCACTGTTAAACAGGGTCGGAGTGGCATGGGTAAAGAATTTTTTCGACATCAACTCATAGGTCTCTTTGGCCGCCGCCAAATCATTGAGGTGAATCCCTACCGAAACACGCATGAGCATATGTTGCGGGCGCTCCACGATTTGGCCGTTCAGCTTGAGCAAGTAAGAGCGCTCCAGGGTCTTGAACCCAAAATAATCGTAATTAAAGTCGCGATTATAGATAATGGCAGAGTCTAGCATCTCTGCATTTTCCTTAATCACCTGATAGACCTCATCACTGAGCAATGGCGCCTTTTTACCGGTACGTGGATTGACATACTCATAGAGATCTGTCATCACTTCAGAAAAAGACTTCTTAGTGTTTTTGTGCAAGTTCGAAACCGAAACTCGTGCCGCCAAAATAGCATAGTCCGGGTGAGAAACAGTCATGGTCGCAGCAACCTCCGCCGCCAAATTATCCAGCTCGCTGGTGGTCACTCCATCGTAAAGCCCCTCAATGACTCGCATGGCGACCTTTACCGGGTCGACCAACTCATTGAGTCCGTAGCATAGTTTTTTAATTCTCGCCGTGATTTTGTCAAACATCACGGGCTCTTTGTGGCCGTCTCTCTTAATTACATTCATGTTGCTAGATGTATTTTATATTTAGTTAGTTGTCGACTTTCGTCAAAAATGCAGACACCGAGTCCTTCCTAAAATGGATTACTCTGTGTCTTAGATGATTCAAATGATTCGTCTTAAAACGAATCGGCCTCCTCACTAAAAATCAGCGTCGAAGCTAATTTTATTCGATTCCTTGTCTTTGTTAGTCACCCCAGCCTTTTGGTATTCTGAAACGCGCTTCTCAAAGAAGTTTGTTTTTCCCTGTAGCGAAATCATGTCCATGAAATCGAAAGGGTTGCTGGAGTTGTATTCTTTCTCACAGCCGAGCTCTACGAGCAGTCGATCTGTAACGAATTCAAGATATTGAGTCATGAGCTTAGCATTCATGCCGATCAAACTGATTGGCAAGGACTCTGTGATAAATTCACGCTCAATATTCAGGGCATCAACGATAATTTCTCTGATGCGTTCTTTTGGGACTTTATTGATTAAATGGTGATTGTGCAGGTGTACCGCAAAATCACAATGTACCCCCTCGTCTCGGGAAATCAATTCGTTCGAAAAGGTCAAACCTGGCATTAATCCTCGCTTTTTCAACCAAAAAATAGAACAAAAGGCTCCTGAAAAGAAGATTCCTTCTACAGCTGCAAAGGCAATCAAGCGTTCTGCGAAACTTGGGCTTTCGATCCATTTCAAGGCCCAGTCTGCCTTTTTCTTAATGGCAGGAAAGTTTTCGATGGCCTTAAACAGCACATCTTTTTCTTTGTCGTCTTTTACGTAGGTATCAATCAAAAGTGAGTAGGTCTCACTATGGATGTTTTCCATCATGATCTGGAACCCATAAAAGAATTTAGCTTCGCTGTACTGGACTTCGTTTACAAAGTTTTCCGCTAAGTTTTCGTTTACGATTCCGTCACTGGCCGCAAAAAATGCTAAAATGTGCTTGATGAAATAGCGCTCGTCGTCATTTAATTTTTCAGCCCAATCGGTTAGATCTTGATGTAAATCAATTTCTTCTGCTGTCCAAAAGCTCGCTTCACTTTTTTTATACCAATCCCAAATATCGTGGTGTTGGATAGGAAAAATTACGAATCTGTCTTTGTTTTCAGCTAAAATCGGTTCAACGGCGCTCATGTGTCCTCTTCTTTAAAAATTAAATTTTTTTGTGATTACTAGGGACTAACAAATATGGAAAAAATATGAGCCAAGGCCAGAAAAATTAATCACCTCTTTTTAACAAAGTTTTCAACATACTCCAAATTTTTTTGGCGCTAAAAAATTGTTAAAAAGTTTTATAAATAACTGATTATCAAGTGTTTAAAATTTTAACTCAAAAAATTAAAACTTGTGTTATTTCTGCTACGATCCTGGCCTGAGACCCCGATATTTGGGCCTTTATTTATGTTTTTTGCGCTCAGTTTTGAGGCGCTTAAAATGACCGCTTGACCACGATAAAATAAAAGTTATTAACTAGGGTGCTTTGTACGTTTCGGCCACCAAAGTAAGTTCTTGATACCAGTCTTCGCCAAATTTGCGGATGAGGGCGTCTTTGACAAATTGGTATACTGGGACTTTTAATGAGGCGCCTAAAACACAAGCATCGCTGCAAATTGGCCATCTGTGATAGTTCACAGCACTAAACTCAGAATATTCCTGAACACGCACGGGATACAAGTGGCAAGAGATCGGTTTTTGAAAATCTACCGCCCCTGCCTTGTAGGCTCTTTCTATACCACAATGTGCAGACCCATCAGGTTCAAAATGCGTGTAGATACATTCTTTGCCATCAACCAAGGGTGTTTCGTATTCTCCTGTTTCCAACTTTATGTATGCGCCTTGCTCTTTCAGGGCCTTTATACCAGGCTCTGGCAAGTAGGGCTCCAAAAGGCTTTGGTGTTTTTCAAGCCACTGGGCCTCCTGGGCGGTTAGCGGAGCGCCCGCCTCTCCTTCGACGCAACACGCCCCTTTACAAGCGCCTAAATTGCACACGAACTCTTGATCGATTATGGACTCCGAGACTAATGTCTTCCCTATTTGAAACATGAATCAAAGATAAGATCAATTTAAATGCGGGGAACCCCCTAAAGGAGTATTTGTTTATGTAATTTTGTGCCAAACTTTTGGCATGACCCTTGACTTTAAAGAAATATTTACCGCAAGCATGGTACTCTTTGCCGTGATTGACATTGTTGGCAACATCCCTATTGTCATTAGTTTGCGCAAAAAGGCCGGACACATTCACAGTGAAAAAGCCTCGGTCATCGCAGCAATTGTCATGATTTTTTTTCTTTTTCTCGGTGAGGAAATTTTGAATTTGATCGGCATTAATGTTAATGAATTTGCGGTAGCGGGTTCATTTATTATATTTTTTATTGCTTTAGAAATGATCTTGGGCATTACCCTGTTCAAGGACGATGGAAGCTCTCCGGACATGGCTTCAGTTTTTCCTTTGGCCTTTCCTATGCTCGCTGGTCCTGGAACGCTGACGACCTTGCTTTCGCTGCGCGCGGAATTTGCCATAGAGAGTGTAATCATATCGATTATTCTCAATGTCATTGTTATTTATGCAGTCTTAAAGACTTCTTCAAAACTTCAGGCCATCCTGGGTAAAAATGGAATTGGCATCATCCAAAAGGTATTTGGGGTGATCCTTTTGGCCATTGCCGTAAAACTGTTTACCGCAAATATTCAAGAACTATTCAATTGATTGCCGATAAACTATGAAGTACTTCAGATACATACTTTTACTGATTGCCTTTGCACTAATTATTTACAATGCAACAATCCTTGATTTCAAATCGCCCTTTCAGGGAGATAGTCAGATTGCCCTGATCGGTATATTGGCTTCAGCCTGCGTGATTGTCCTTGTATTGATATTAATTCAAGCAGAGCGGGTCAAGCAGCGTCATGGCCGTCGCTAATCTGCCTATACCCGGATCAATCCAAGCTCGGAATGTGGTCTATAGTAATGCCCGCCTTTTTCAGAAATAATAATCCCGAATCGTCCTTGTACTGGGAATGATAAACC
>JALRAI010000028.1 GCA_023258055.1 Flavobacteriaceae bacterium
GTTCGGCCATGGATTTAGCAAAAGCGGTTTCTTTAATGATGACCAATCCAGGCTCTTCTGCAGACTATCAAGGATGGGACTTGGTGAAACAAGCCGGTGTTTACAAAGTAGGAATTCCCACTTTGAGTGGAACAGGAGCTGAAGTGAGCCGCACAACCGTGTTAACGGGTCCGGTGCGCAAGTTGGGTATGAACTCCGACTTCACACCATTTGATCAAATTGTATTGGACCCTGAATTAACACAGAACGCACCAGCGAATCAACGTTTTTATACCGGTATGGATTGTTATATTCATTGCATTGAAAGCCTAGAGGGTACTTTTTTAAATGAGTTCAGTAAAAGTTATGGCGAGAAGGCCTATGATTTATGTAAAGAAATCTTTTTAGACTCAGAATTGGATGCCCAAAGCGCTCGTGAAAAATTAATGATGGCTTCTTGGCATGGCGGGATGAGTATTGCTTACTCTCAGGTAGGGGTAGCCCACGCTATGAGTTACGGCTTGTCCTATGTTCTGGGCGTAAAACACGGGATAGGTAATTGTATTGTTTTTGATCACTTAGAGGAATTTTATCCTCTTGATGTGACTTTGTTCAAACAAATGAAAGCGGCACATGGCATTGAACTCCCTCAAGGAATATGTAAAGATTTGACCCAAAATCAAATGGATACTATGGTGAAAATTGCCTTGAGTTTAGTGCCTCTTTGGGAAAATGCCCTGGGTCCAGACTGGGAATCTCAAATTAATGCTCAGAAGCTCCAAGGCCTTTATGCCAAAATGTAATTGATTCATGCGATTTTTTGCCAAAATAATTTTTCATAAACTCTTGGGATGGCAACTATTTGGGGCTATAGACCCGAGTGTCAAGAAATGTGTGATTATAGTAGTACCACACACCAGTTCCTATGACTTTGTCTTGGGGCTTTTGATCCGAAGTATTTTAAATCTACGCATCAATTACCTCGGTAAAAAAGAACTTTTTACATGGCCACTGGGTTATTATTTTCGTTGGACTGGAGGAGCACCCCTAGACCGCACACCCGGCCAGAACAAGGTAGAGAGCATTGCTAAATTATTTGAGCAGCACAAGACTTTTAGACTGGCCCTATCACCAGAGGGTACGCGTAAAAAAGTTAGCCAGTGGAAAACGGGCTTTTATTATATCGCAACTTCAGCAAAGGTTCCCATTATCCCAATAGCCGTGGACTATGGCAAAAAACAAGTGCGCGTAGGGGAGGTTTTTCAACCGACAGGGGTTATAGAAAATGACTTGCCTATTTTAGAAAAGCACTTTATCGGCGCAGTGGGTCATATTCCAGAATATTCTTGGACTCCTGAGTCTGAGTCCTAGGCAATAATATATCCTATTCAGATTCACTCATGGTGTGATAGACGTTTTGTACGTCATCATCTTCCTCGATTTTTTCGAGCAGTTTCTCAACATCAGCCACCTGATCGGGTGTCAGGGTTTTTGTGACCTGAGGAATGCGTTCAAATCCAGAAGAGAGTATTTCTAAACTATTGGTTTCTAGGTAGTTTTGAATTGCACCAAAGCTTTCAAAAGGGGCGTAAATCATACAACCATCTTCGTCTTGGAAAATTTCTTCTACGCCGAAATCTATCAATTCCAACTCGAGTTCTTCCATATCCATATCCCCGGCATCGATACGGAAATTACATACATGATCAAACATAAATACCACTGAGCCTGAAGTTCCGAGGCTGCCGTCGCATTTGTTAAAATAAGATCGAATATTGGCTACGGTTCGGGTATTATTGTCTGTGGCTGTTTCAACTAAAATGGCAATTCCATGAGGTGCATATCCTTCAAAAACGACTTCTTTATAATCGCCTTGATTTTTGTCAGAAGCACGTTTTATGGCGCGCTCTATGTTGTCTTTAGGCATATTTACCGCCTTAGCATTTTGAATTACCGCACGTAATCGGGAATTGCCGTCAGGATCGGGTCCGCCTTCTTTTACGGCCATCACAATATCTTTACCGATTCTTGTGAAGGCTTTACTCATTGCTGACCAGCGTTTCATCTTACGCGCTTTTCTAAATTCAAATGCTCTTCCCATGGTTTTAAGTATTTCAGCAAAAATAAAAATTACTCTTCAGCGATAAAACTTGGATTGAAAAAATAATTTAAGCCTAATTTATTCAGGAGGAAATGGAGGATTTAGCCGTATTGATATGGCTAAGCGTCCCTTGATTAATAACCTCTTGAATGTTGATTTTTAAGTGATTAGGCCAGTCTTCAGGCGAACTCATCAGCGCTAGATAGGTTTCTTTGTTTGAATTGAAAACATGGGTCAGTCTCGGGCTTGGGAAACCTAATAAATCACAGATTTCTTTAACCAAATCGATGTGGTGGATTAGATCAGCACTCGCACAGTGTACAATTCCAGAGGCTTTTTGATTCATTAAATAGTGTAACTGTTTGACCAGTAGATCACGTGTTATGGCGCTCACAATTAGGTTAGGATAGACCTCTATGGGCTCATTTTGGGCTAATTTCATTTTTATGCCTTGAACCACAGGGCTATTAATGCCAATAACCATAGATAGTCGTGCGATAAGCCATTGCTCATCGGGTAATTTTTCTAAAATTTTCTCGAGTTCAATAAAATACTTCCCTGTTTGCGAAGTACTTTGCCTTCTATGAGTGGGGTAGGATGGATGCTGGTCTACGGCGTCAAAAACAAGCACATGCGAAAGCAATGTGATATGAGTTTTATGCTCATAGGCATACTGAACAAGGTCATTTATGGCCTTTAAACCCGATTGGTGGTCACTCCACATGCTGACAATTACATGCGAAGGTCTAACCTCCTGAAGTATGGGCTTCAGTGTATGAAGACTGCTATTGTAATGGTAAAATGCACCGTGATTTTCCCAAAATTCGTCCTGGTGACAAAACGTGCCAAAGACCGGGTAAAAAGACTGAAGTTCGCGATAAAGGGCTCGTCCCAGATAGCCGCTACCCCCGATAATAAGTATGCGCTCTATTGATTTTTTACGTTTAGGCACAGGTTTTAAGCCTTTTTATAAAAGGGTAGTTTCACGACTTTGGCCGGCAATTGTTTCTGACGAATACCGATATAGATCACTTGATCCAAAGCGTTATGAGGCACCGCGACATAGCCCAAACCAATCCCTTTGTTTAAAGACGGGGACATGGTTCCGCTTGTAACACGACCAATTTCGGTCCCGTCCTGACTTAAAATAGGGTAGCCTTGTCTTGGAATCCCACGTTCTAATAGTTCAAAGGCACATAACTTGATTTTCGGGCCTTCTTGTTTTTCTTGAGCTAAAGCTGCGCTGTTGATAAAATCCTTAGTGAATTTAGTGATCCATCCCAGTCCAGCCTGTATCGGGGAAGTGGTATCGTCAATATCATTGCCATAGAGGCAATAACCCATTTCAAGGCGTAAGGTGTCTCTGGCGGCCAAACCTATAGGCTCTATATTTTCATCGGCCCCCGCCTCGAACAAAGCATTCCAGATGGTTTCAACCTGACGATTAGCGCAATAGAGTTCAAATCCGCCGCTCCCAGTATATCCCGTATTACTGATGATTACATCACTTTGGCCTGCAATTCGACCCGTGCTGAATCTATAGAAATTGATTTGGCTTAAATCGGTATCAGTGAGTTTTTGAATGACCCCTTGCGCTTTTGGTCCTTGCACGGCCAGAAGAGAATAGTCGTCCGAGCGATTTTCTAAAATTGCGCCTATGGTATTGTGCTGATTGATCCAAGCCCAATCCTTTTCAATATTTGAAGCATTGACCACAAGCATATAATGATCCAAACTGAATCTATAGATAATTAAATCGTCTATTATTCCACCCATTTCATTCGGCATACAAGAATATTGTGCTTGACCATCACTCAAGGTCGACGCATCATTGCTGCTGATTTTTTGAATCAGGGCTAAAGCATTTGGTCCACTGACAAAAAATTCTCCCATGTGAGAAACGTCAAAAACACCCACACCTTCTCGAACGCATTGATGTTCTTGATTAACGCCTTGATAGGAAACGGGCATATTGAATCCAGCAAACGGAACCATTTTGGCGCCTAGGGCTTGATGAACATGGGTTAGGGCAGTTTCTTTCATTTAAATTCGGAATTTATTTCGGGGGTAAAGTTAGTAAATCAAGGCCTTTTAATGGCGGTGTGACCTTATTGTTTTTATCACTAAATTGGGGCCATGATTCCTGTACATTACATCAGTGCCGAGCCTTTGACGCTTTCTGTGGTAAACACTTTAATTACCCAGGCATACACCCTAGAATTAAGCCCCGATGCCAAAAAACGCATTGAGGATAATTATACTTTTTTACACCGTAAAATAAACCGGCATGAGGCGCCAATTTACGGCATAAATACGGGTTTTGGCTCACTTTGTGATACGGCTGTGGATCCCGAGCATCTGACGCAATTACAGACCAATCTAGTGCGATCTCATGCTTGCGGTATGGGCCCAGAGGTGCCTTTAGAAATCGTCAAAATCATGTTGCTGCTTAAAATTCAGTCCTTGAGTTATGGGTATAGTGGTATCGCATTAATTACGGTGCAGCGATTAGTTGATTTCTATAATCATGGGGTCTGTCCTGTAGTTTACCAGCAGGGGAGTCTTGGAGCCTCGGGTGATTTAGCGCCATTGGCACATATTTCCTTGGCGCTTATTGGGCAGGGGCACGTCTATTATCAAAATCAAAAGATATCCGCCCAAGAATTACACGAAAAATTAGGTTGGGATCCTATTGTTTTGCAAGCCAAGGAGGGTCTTGCACTACTTAATGGTACACAGTTCATGAGTGCTTACGGAGTTTACAGTGTTTTAAAAGCAAAGCGACTTTCGTACTGGGCAGATCTTATTGGAGCCTTGTCCCTCGAGGCCTTTAATTGTAATGAGCAGCCTTTTGATGCTTTGGTTCATTTTATAAGACCACACCACGGACAAATTCAGACGGCGCAGCGCATAAGAGAATTTTTACAGGGGAGTGATCTCCAGTCTCAGCCAGATAAAAAAGTACAGGATCCTTATTCATTCAGATGTATTCCACAGGTGCATGGAGCGACAAAAGACACCCTGAGATTTGTCGCGCAGACCATGACTACAGAAATTAATTCAGTAACAGATAACCCTAATGTTTTTGCACAAGAAGATGTGGTGATTTCAGCGGGTAATTTTCATGGACAACCCTTGGCATTGACGCTAGATTATTTGGGAATTGCCTGTGCGGAATTAGCGAATATTTCCGAGCGACGTACTTATCAATTAATCTCTGGTCAGCGAGGATTACCACATTTTTTAGTGGCCAATCCTGGTCTCAATAGTGGTTTGATGATTGCTCAGTATACCGCTGCAAGTATTGTGAGCCAAAACAAGCAATGGGCGACGCCAGCCTCGGTAGATTCTATCGTGTCCTCAAATGGTCAAGAAGATCATGTGAGCATGGGAGCCAATGCCGCAACTAAATGCGCTAAGATTTTAGATAATGTAGCCTCTGTTTTAGCTATTGAACTATTGACGGCGGCACAAGCTTTGGAATTCAGAAAAGACAGAACCTTGGGAGGATTTTTAACTCAAGTAATCCATGCCTTAAGGGAGGTTGTTCCGCCATTGGAGCAAGACCGTATTTTACATGACGACATGATGGTCACCTTGAAATTTATGGAATCTTTTGACATAGATTCAGAATTGATAGATCTTTAATGTGTTAGATAAAAATAAAGACTCTAATTGATACAAAATAAGACAGTTACATATAAAACTTTTTACGCACTCAGATGACTGGATTAGATTTAACGACGATTTTTAAATTAGGATTTTGGCGTGCTGTATTTGTCTGTAGCATCTTTTTAAGCAGTCTGTTTTGTTCGAGTTATGGCCTGCAGGCCCAAGATTACAAACCCTTACTGGACAATACAAATGAATGGCATTTCACTAATTGCTATTTTGGTTGTCTTACCGATGTCTATTACACTGATGGGGACACCTTGGTCAATGGAGACAATTATAAAATCCTCGATGGTTACCATTATATTTCGCGGAGTTTTTTACTCAGAGAAGAAGTCGCCGCGCAAAGAGTTTATTTGCGTAAACTCAGCAATAATGGGATCGGTCAAGAATATCTTTTGTATGATTTCAGCTTGCAAGAGGGCGATGCATTTGAGATGCACAACCCAATTGCCCCTTTTCCTGAAAACGCCGGAAGTTTTATAGTTGATAGTATTCGACTACGCCTTTTAGAAGATGGCCAGTCGTACCGGCACTACTACTTTAGTCCAGCACCGACCAACACTATTAGCGACAACAATTGTGTCTGGGTTGAAGGGGTTGGTTCTTTATCGATAATCAATGCACCAAGTGGATTACCAGACATTAACGGAGTAGGGCATCTGAGTTGTTTTTTCAAGCAGGGCAACCTGTTTTACACCAATTTAGACTCAATATCAGGCTGTAGCCCAACCCTGGGCAGCAGGCCGCCCTCTTTGGTTTTGAGGCCACAGGTCATTATAGACAGACCAGGGCAACGATTACACCTGCAATCCAGTGTGCCCTTTGATCAGTTGGCATTATACAATGTAAATGGTCAGCTCTTGGCCGAGAAGTTTACAGGACCTCAAAATCGCTACTCATGGCCAATAAACCTGGCTCAAGGAGTTTATTTTATCGCAGTAAATTCCTCTAAAAGCGCTCAAAAGTCAGTACTTACCCTAGTGTGGTAAATGATTTTGACCTTAAACTACTTATTCTGGTTTTTCAGACTCCTTAGTCTCCTCTTGCTCAGTTTCTGCTTTTGCCTCTTCCTTTTTCTTGGAGGCCTTTTTCACCTTAAGGGTAAGTCCGTCGCCTTGCTCATTTAGATCCATGTTAAGGGTATCGCCCTCTTTTACTTTGGCAGCGATTATCTCTTCAGCAATCACATCTTCCACGTACTTTTGAATGGCTCGATTTAGCGGACGCGCCCCGTATTTCTGGTCAAACCCTTTGTCAGCGATATAGTCTTTGGCCTTGTCACTGAGCATCAGCTGATAACCCAGTGCGCTGATTCGGCTATAAAGTTTGTCGAGTTCGATATCGATAATTTTATGAATATCCTCACGTTCCAATGCGTTGAAGACCATCACATCGTCTATACGGTTTAAAAATTCGGGAGCAAAAGTTTTCTTTAAAGCGTTTTCAATCACCCCTTTGGCATGTGCATCAGCTTGCGCTGTTTTTGCTGCCGTACCAAAACCAACACCCTGTCCAAAATCTTTGAGCGTGCGTGACCCAATATTTGAGGTCATGATGATAATGGTATTGCGAAAATCAATTTTACGCCCCAAACTATCAGTAATATACCCGTCATCAAGCACTTGAAGTAGCATATTGAATACATCTGGATGGGCTTTTTCAATTTCATCCAAGAGGACCACTGCGTAAGGTTTGCGTCTGATTTTTTCAGTCAATTGTCCCCCTTCTTCGTAGCCGACATAGCCTGGAGGCGCTCCAATGAGGCGAGAAACAGCAAATTTCTCCATGTATTCGCTCATATCGATACGCACTAGGGCATTGTCATTGTCGAATAATTCTCGGGCCAAAATTTTAGCGAGTTGTGTTTTACCGACTCCGGTTTGTCCTAAGAAAATAAACGAACCGATTGGTTTGTTCGGGTCTTTAAGTCCAGCGCGATTGCGTTGAATGGCTTTCACAACTTTTGCCACTGCTTCGTCTTGTCCGATGACTTTACCTTTGATCCGCTCGGGGAGTGCGGCGAGTTTTTCGCTTTCGTCTTGAGCGATGCGGCGCACAGGAACGCCTGTCATCATAGCGACTACTTGAGCCACATCGTCTTCAGTTACCGTAACCCTGTGCAGTTTGGCTTCGTTTTCCCAGGCTTCCTGCTCGGCAGCGAGTTCTTTTTCAATGTTCTTTTCGTCATCGCGCAATTTTGCCGCCTCTTCGTATTTCTGACGTTTGACTACAGAATTCTTGTGGGCCCGCACTTCTTCGAGCTTTTGTTCTAAGCTCAATATTTTTTCAGGGACGTTGATATTGGTGATGTGTACACGAGAACCTGCCTCATCCAGGGCGTCAATGGCCTTGTCTGGCAAAAAGCGGTCGCTCATATAACGATTAGTCAAATAAACACAAGCTTTGATGGCATCATCAGTGTAGGTTACATTGTGGTGTCCCTCGTACTTATCGCGAATGTTTTGCAATATTTCGATGGTTTCTTCTGTAGTGGTAGGTTCGACCACAACTTTTTGGAAACGACGTTCTAAGGCACCGTCTTTTTCTATGTACTGACGATATTCGTCAAGGGTAGTGGCCCCGATACATTGAATTTCTCCACGGGCAAGAGCCGGTTTAAACATATTCGAGGCATCTAGTGAGCCTGTGGCTCCACCTGCACCAACTATGGTATGAATCTCGTCGATAAAAAGAATGATGTCGTCATTTTTTTCGAGCTCGTTCATGACTGCTTTCATGCGTTCTTCAAATTGTCCTCGATATTTTGTCCCAGCAACAAGACTAGCCAAATCCAAGGTTACGACCCTTTTGTCGTAAAGAATACGGGAGACTTTATGTTGGATAATGCGCAGGGCTAAACCTTCAGCAATGGCTGATTTACCCACGCCTGGTTCGCCAATGAGCAAAGGGTTATTTTTTTTGCGACGGCTTAAAATTTGAGAGACGCGCTGTATTTCAGCTTCACGTCCGACTACAGGGTCAAGTTTGCCTTCCTCGGCAAGTGCGGTTAAATCGCGTCCAAAATTATCCAGAACAGGTGTTTTGGACTTTTTCTGGCCTTTACTGGTCGTCCCAGAAGAAAACGGCTGATCTTGGTCTTTGGCGCTTGGTCCTTCATCTTCAGGTTCGCTGTATGACTCATTAGTCGGCTCAATATAATCGTCATCCTTTACCAGGAGTTGTTTGAATTGATCTTTAACGCCATCGTAATCCACGTTCATCTTGTGCAAGAGTTTGGTGGTTGGGTCATTTTCGTTGCGCAGAATGCACAATAGAAGATGCGCGGTGTTAATCGCGGTACTTTGGAATAATTTTGCTTCTAAAAAGGTGGTTTTTAAAGCGCGCTCAGCTTGACGCGTCAAATGCAGATTTTTCTTGTCCTGGGCGGTAATCATGCCCTCGGCATTAGCGGGGCTCAAAATCTCAACTTTACGGCGCAATTGATTTAAATCCACATCCAGTGCATTTAAAATGGAAATTGCTTTTCCGTTACCATCGCGCAACAGACCGAGCATTAAATGTTCGGTCCCAATAAAATCGTGGCCTAAACGCAGCGCTTCTTCCTTACTGAAAGCGATGACGTCTTTAACTCGGGGTGAAAAATTATCTTCCATAGTCTGCTGTTTTTTATAACGCTATCCCGCGTGTTTTCTCACAAAGCAATTTGTTTTCTTCTCAAAAATACGCAAAAGAAATGCCAAATTTTGCTCGCTAGGGTAAATGGAAGAAAAATCTGAGCAAAAACAAAGGTAAATGCCGTGAAGTTATTAACGAAGGACCCCTGTTTTTTTGTTAATAAATTGATGATTTAAATGGAGTGTAAAGGCCCATAAACATTGAGAATTTACTTAAATTGCCTTGTTTGTAAAAACCTTTATTAAAACCCTAACTAACTATGGCTGAAGGCGAAAAATTAATACCAATCAATATTGAGGATGAAATGAAGTCGGCGTACATCGATTATTCGATGTCCGTCATTGTGTCACGTGCGCTTCCTGATGTGCGTGATGGAATGAAACCCGTACACCGCCGAGTGCTCTTTGGGATGCATGAATTGGGCGTTCGTTCCAATACGGCACACAAAAAATCAGCCCGTATTGTCGGAGAGGTTTTGGGTAAATATCACCCGCACGGAGATACTTCAGTATACGACGCTATGGTGCGTATGGCTCAGGATTGGAGTTTGCGCTATATGCTGGTTGATGGTCAGGGGAACTTTGGTTCAATTGATGGTGATAGCCCAGCGGCTATGCGTTATACAGAAGCCCGCATGCGCAAGATTTCCGAAGACATGCTCGCTGATATTGAAAAAGAGACCGTTGATCTCAAACTCAATTTTGACGATACCTTACAAGAACCAACCGTTTTACCGACCAAAATTCCTGGTCTGCTCATCAATGGGGCCTCTGGTATCGCCGTGGGTATGGCCACAAATATGCCGCCGCATAACTTAACAGAGGTGGTTGATGGTACGGTGGCCTATATAGACAATCATGACATTACTGTAGAGGAATTGATGACGCACATCAAGGCACCTGACTTTCCGACAGGAGGAGTAATCTACGGGTATGAGGGTGTGCGCGAAGCATTTTTAACGGGCCGAGGACGCGTGGTGATGCGTGGAAAAGCCCACTTTGAAGAAATTGAAGGGCGCGAGTGTATCGTGGTCACTGAAATACCTTATCAAGTCAACAAGGCGGACATGATCAAAAAGACCGCCGACTTAGTCAATGAAAAGAAAATTGAGGGGATCAGCAATATTCGTGATGAATCTGACCGTAACGGGATGCGTGTAGTTTACTTGCTAAAGCGCGATGCTATTCCTAACATCGTTTTAAACATGCTTTACAAGTACACTGCATTGCAATCGAGCTTCAGTGTCAACAATATTGCTTTGGTCAACGGTCGACCTAAGCTGCTCAATCTTAAAGAGCTGATTTTGCACTTTGTGAATCACCGTCATGAGGTTGTGACCAGACGTACCCAATATTTGTTGCGCAAAGCAGAAGAGCGCGCCCATATTCTTGAAGGATTGATTATTGCGTCGGATAATATAGACGAAGTCATTGCCTTGATTCGCGCATCGTCTAATGCGGACGAAGCACGAGAAAAACTCATAGAGCGATTTGAACTTTCAGAGATTCAGGCCAAGGCTATAGTCGAGATGCGTTTGCGTCAACTTACTGGATTAGAGCAAGATAAATTGCGTTCTGAATATGAGGATTTGATGAAAACCATCGAGGATTACAAGGATATACTCGACAAAAAAGAGCGTCGAATGGCCATCATCAAAGAAGAACTCATCGAAGTACGCGATAAATACGGCGATGAGCGTCGCTCTCAAATCGAATACGCTGGCGGTGATGTAAGTATTACTGATTTGATCCCTGATGAGCAGGTGGTCATTACCATCAGCCATTTGGGCTATATCAAACGCACCCCGCTCACCGAATACAAAACTCAAAATAGAGGGGGTGTGGGGCAAAAAGCCTCATCTACCCGAAATGAAGACTTCCTTGAGCATTTATTTGTGGGTACGAATCACCAGTACATGCTGTTTTTTACCCAAAAAGGTAAGTGTTTCTGGATGCGAGTTTTTGAAATTCCAGAGGGCAGTCGCACCTCAAAAGGTCGTGCGATTCAGAACTTGATCAATATCGAGCAGGACGATAAGGTTAAGGCCTTTATTTGTACGCAAGATCTCAAAGATGAGGATTACATAAACAATCATTATGTGATTATGGCTACTAAAGAGGGACAGGTTAAAAAGACCCCACTTGAGCAGTATTCCAGACCCCGCACCAATGGAATCAACGCCATTACCATTAAGGAAGGGGATGAATTACTCGAGGCTAAACTCACCACTGGAGACAGTCAAGTAATGCTCGCGGTACGTTCAGGAAAGGCCATTCGCTTCGAAGAGGAGAAAACCCGTCCTATGGGCCGAAATGCATCAGGTGTGCGCGGAATTACGCTGGGTGGACCTAATGATGAAGTGATTGGCATGATTACTGTAGATGATCAGGAGTCAGATATCCTTGTGGTCTCTGAAAACGGATATGGTAAGCGTTCTAGTATTGAAGATTACCGCATCACCAATCGCGGCGGAAAAGGGGTGAAGACCATCAGTATCACCGAGAAAACTGGAGGTCTTGTCGCCATTAAAAACGTCAGCGATAACGATGATCTGATGATAATTAATAAGTCTGGGATCGCCATCAGAATGGCTGTAGAAGACCTACGTGTAATGGGTCGTGCCACGCAAGGGGTACGCCTAATAAAAGTGCGCGAGGAGGATTCTATCGCGGCTGTGGCTAAAGTCATGCACGATGAGGACGATTTAGACTCGGAGGGTACTATGACTGACAGTAGTGCGCCCCAAAATAGTGATGATCAAACTGCGGCTTCAGAAGCCCCAGAACAAACTGAAGAATAATTGATTAACAAATAAATAAAATGAAAAAACACTTTGTAGTAGTTTTTGCTTTGATGGCATCAACTATGGTCATGGGACAGAAAAAGGAATTAAGAAAGGCTGAAAAAGCGCTTGAGGGCTTAAATTATTCCGAGGCTCTGGCTCAGCTTAATCAAGCTGAAGCCAAATTTGCCGAGATGGATAAGGATCAAGTCATTGAATTCTATTTAATCAAAACTGAAGCGCTTTTGGGTTCTGGAGAGCAAGTGAGCGACAACAACCTTACCAATGCTGTGGAGGCACTAAGTCAAGCAAAATCACGCGGATTAGATAAGGAAAGCCAGGATCGCGCTGACCGCATTGTAGGGACTTTGCGCGGGGTATTTGTGAACAAAGCCATCGAGGCACAGAACGGTGAGAATTATGGTCGTGCGGCAGAACTATTAACCCAGGGCTATACATTGAGCCCTACAGACACCTCATTTTTATATTACGCAGCAGGTAACTTGGTTAATGGTGGACTATTTGATCGTGCTCTTGAAAAATACACCCAACTCTTGGATATGGGTTACACCGGAGTTCGTGAAGAATTTTATGCGGTAAGTAAAGCCAATGGAGAAGAGGTCATGTTTGAGTCCCGCGAACAACGTGAGGAAGGGATGAAATTTGGTCTTTACGAACAGCCACGTGATGTTAAAACTGAATCTGTAGAATCAGACTTACTACAGAAAGTAACTTTGATTTATATCAATCAAGGACAAGATGAAAAAGCCGTAGCGCTCATGGCCCGTGCTCGTGCGGCAAACCCTAATGATGTCAACTTAATGCGTTCTGAGGCTGATTTAGCCTACAAGATGGGGGATATGGTTAAATATCGCCAAGTCATGGAGCAAGTTGTTGAGACCGATCCAAACAATCCTGAGTTGTTCTATAATTTGGGAGTAAGCGCGATGCAATTGGGAGAGAGTGATCGTGCAAAAACCTATTACGCTAAGGCTCTTGAGTTAGACCCGACTTATTCTTACGCTCAGATAAATATGGCCTCAATTATCTTACAAGGAGAGAAAGATCTCGTGGAAGAAATGAATAATCTCGGAACTTCGGCAGCGGATAATAGACGTTATGATGAATTAAAAGAAGTCCGCAGAGGCATGTATCGTGAGGCATTGCCATATCTGGAAGGGGCCTCACAAACTGTTCCTGATAATATAGAGGTTTTGCGCACGCTTATGAATCTTTACAGTCAATTAGGGATGACTCCTGAATACAAGGCTACAAAGGCCAAAGTTGCTGAGCTAGAAGGAAAGTAAATGTTTTAATTCCTTTAATTCTGTATAGATCTAATTGGGTCGTCAGATAATAAAAAAAGGCCGCGCGCAGCGCGGCCTTTTTTTATTCAATCCAGGCTTAATACATGAAAATATCGGCACAAAACAAAAAGATAGTTAATGAACGAAAATATGTGCGGGCTATAATATCTTCTTGATTACCCGCAGTTTGTGGGTGTGGGTGTTTTTATCGGTATTGAAAATCCCGGTTTGGTCGAGGCGATCGATTCGGACCTCGCCATGGGCATGAAGAATGTAATTGTCTTTCATGATCAGTCCGACATGGGTTATTTTCCCTTCGGTATTGTCAAAAAAGGCCAAATCGCCAGGACTACTTTCTTCGATGAAACTCAGGGCATCACCCAATAGTGCTTGGTCCTTGGCATCGCGAGGAATTGACTTGCCGCTTAGGCGATAGACCATCTGCGTGAGGCCACTACAATCAATACCAAACGGCGTTTTGCCACCCCATAAATATGGCGTGCCGAGATACATGAGCGCTTGCTCGATGATGAGTTCTGGACTCTTTAAATCGGCCTCACGACTTTGACCTTCAAAGGTATCGCCCAAGAGGTCACAATTATAAATACTGCTGCCGACAACAATAGATTTTAAAGCGCCAGTCGTGGTGCTGACAAAGTCCACCAAATCTCCACTGTAGACCCGATTTTTTGTTAAGGTCGCGCTGTATTGTTCCGCACTAAGGGGTTTAAACTGTTTGTGGTCAATCCAGCCCGCGTAGTCGTCTGCGCTACAACGGATCTTAACCCATTTTTTGCGCTGATCGATGATTTTAAATACTTCGCCATAGAGGAGTTGAGAGACTAGTTCGCTGACATCTTCAGGATTAGCCCGCATAGGGACGATACTCAAATGACAAATACCGTATTTCATTGATCCTTAAAATTTATGAGCGCTCGATGATCATGGCCGACGCCCCGCCACCGCCATTACAGATTCCGATGGCTCCGTAGCGGCCTTGATTTTGCTCCAGAACACCGATTAATGTGATCAAAATACGTACACCACTACAACCCAAAGGGTGGCCCAAAGAAACCGCACCACCATTCACATTCACCTGATCAGGGGAAAGCCCCATTATTTTCATATTAGCCAGTCCGACTACAGAAAAGGCCTCATTGAGCTCAAAATAATCGATATCCCCAAGACTTAAGCCTGCTTTATCCAATGCTTTTGGTAAAGCCTTAGCTGGAGCGGTTGTAAACCACTCGGGAGATTGTGCGGCATCGGCATGACTCACAATACGCGCAAGGGGTTTAAGGCCTAGTTCTTTTGCTTTTTCTTCGCTCATAAGTACTACAGCGCCTGCACCATCATTTATTGTTGAGGCATTTGCGGCTGTTACCGTACCGTCTTTGACAAAGGCTGGACGCAAACTAGGAATTTTATCCATGCGCACGTTTTTGAATTCTTCATCCTCGGAAATTACAATGGGTTCACCACGTCTCTGTGGCACTGAAACAGGTACGACTTCATCGTCGAACTTACCCTCGGCCCAGGCTTTGGCTGAACGCTCGTATGAGGTAACAGCAAAAGCATCTTGATCTTCTCGACTGCAGCCGTATTCTGTAGCACATTGTTCGGCAAAAACACCCATAGCTTGCTGAGCGTAGACATCGACAAGACCGTCTTTTTGGAGCCCATCGGTTAGGGTTGCCGGTCCGAATTTTTGGCCTTGGCGCATCGCGACATAGTGCGGTATATTGCTCATGCTTTCCATGCCGCCAGCTACGACGATTTCCGCATCTCCTACAGCAATGGCTTGAGCCCCTTGCATTACGGCTTTTAATCCTGAAGCACATACTTTATTTACGGTGGTACAAGGCACACTATCGGGAATTCCGGCGCCCATCGCTGCTTGACGTGCCGGGGCTTGACCTGTGCCAGCCTGTACGACATGACCCATTAAAACTTCGGAAACCAAAGCGGGGTCTAAGTTAATTTTATCCAACGCACCTTTTATGGCGATAGCCCCGAGTTCTGGGGCAGAAAGAGATGAAAGGCCGCCCAAAAAACTCCCGATCGGAGTGCGGGCACGCGAGACGATTACGATGTTTTTGCTCATGAAATTAGCTTATGATTTGGGCTAAATTAAGCATTATAATTGAATTCTTTTGGCCCTTTATCAGAGCCTTGTGATAAGTTATGCCGAATTGTTACCTTTACTTTTTAAGACGGTATACATGCACCAATTTTTGTCTTTGCTTGCGCGCAACCAATCCAATGCCTATAAGCTTTTGCTTATGGTGGCGTCAATTATTTTGGTGATCTATATGCTGCCCAAAGGGGGGCAGTTCAAGTATCAGTTTCAAAAGGGCAAACCATGGCAGTATGAAAACCTCTATGCCCCTTTTAATTTTACCATTAAAAAAGACAATAAAACACTTGAGGAAGAACGGGAAACAATAAAGCGTAACGCAATCCCATTTTTTGACCTGGATCCGGATATTCCACTGGCGGCGCTGCAAGAATTTAGTGTCCTTTTGGATTTGAGTTACCAGGACAGTGCCTGGACTACCCCAAAAAATAAGGTCAAGCAGCTCGGGCTTAACTTGGTGAATAAAATTTATAAAAATGGTGTACTAGGAGGCAGTGGTGATGATTATTTGCCCGAACAATTGGTCAATCTTAGGGTGGATAATAAGGTGCGACAGACTGTCTTTTCACGGGTGGTTCAGCGAGAGGAGTTAGAGGCATTGTCTCAGCGAGAGACAGAGTCTATTACTGAACTTTCAGATATTTTTACTCAAATTATTGCCACGGTCGTCAAGCCTAATCTAACCTTTAATGCGGCACTTACCGAAGCCTCGGTTCAGGAACTCTTGGCGGACATCAATCCAAACATTGGGGTGGTAGAAAAAGGGGCCCGAATAATCGCCAAAGGCGAGATCGTAGAAGGAGATAAATTTGAACGACTCAATTCTCTAAGAGAGCAGTATCAGAGTCAAGTTTGGAGCCAAAGCAATTACAAATGGTTGGTTTTCGGTTACACCTTATTGGTGTCCTTGGTATTTGTGATGCTTTACTTGTTTTTGCGCAAATACCGCCCTGAAATTTTTGAACACAACACCAAGCTCAGTTTTATTTTCATCAATATACTTTTGATGATTTTTGTGACCACTTTGGTTATCAAATTAGACGCAGCTTACGTTTATTTGATTCCGCTGTGTATCTTGCCGATTGTCCTGAAGAGCTTTTTTGACGCGCGTTTGGGCTTATTTGCTCACGTACTTACGGTATTGCTACTGGGTTTTATCGTGCCCAATAGTTTTGAGTTTATGTTTTTGCAAATCATTGCCGGAATTGTGACCATACTCACAGTTTCCGAACTTTCAAAACGGGCCAATCTTTTTATTTCTGTGGGTCAAATTACAGGGATCTATATCGTGGGCTATCTGGCCTTTTTCATCATACAAGAGGGCAGTCTAGAGGGTTTATTTAGCGGATATGGCACTTTGGCCATGGAAAACTTTGCTTATTTCTTGATCTGTGGATTGATCACGCTTTTTGCCTTTCCACTGATCTACGCCTATGAGCGGATCTTTGGTCTGGTTTCGGAGGTTTCGCTGCTGGAGCTGAGCAATACCAATTCGCCGCTACTCAAGGAGTTGTCTAACAGGGCGCCTGGAACCTTTCACCATTCGCTTAATGTGGCTAATCTTGCTGAGGCAGCCGCTCAGGAAATAGGGGCGGACAGTATGCTGGTGCGCGTAGGGGCTTTGTACCACGATATCGGCAAGATGAACAACCCCACTAATTTCACTGAAAACCAGGTGAATTCCATCAATACGCTAAACGATTTAGAACCTCGCGAAAGTGCCAAAATCATCATCGATCATGTGATTAAAGGCATTGAATTAGCGCGTAAGTACAAACTCCCAGAGCGTATTATCGACTTTATTCGAACCCATCATGGGACAAATTTGGTATATTATTTCTACAAAAAAGAATTCGACGCTCAGGGCAGTGCCGATGAAAAACACTACCGCTATCCCGGACCTAAGCCATTTTCAAGAGAAACAGCCATACTGATGATGGCCGATAGTGTAGAGGCGGCGAGTAAAAGCCTTAAAGACCCGACTTCGGCTAAAATTAATGAGTTTGTTGAGTCCATAGTAGAAATGCATATGGAACAGGGTCAATTTGACAATGCGAACATAACATTTAAGGAAATAGGGCAGATTAAAAAGGTGCTTAAGAAGAAGCTGACCAATATGTATCATCTGCGTGTAGCTTATCCCGAATAGTCCAGCGATTATTTGTGAAAAAACGCCTTGAAAATTTTGGGTTATTGGGTTTAAAAAAATACATTTGCATCCGCATTGAAAAATGCACGTTCTTAACACATAGACAGGAGAGGTGCCAGAGTGGTAATGGAGCAGATTGCTAATCTGTCAACGTGTAAACGTTGCCTGGGTTCGAATCCCAGTCTCTCCGCATTGGTCGCGTAGCTCAGCTGGATAGAGCATCTGCCTTCTAAGCAGACGGTCATAGGTTCGAATCCTATCGCGATCACAATAAATTATAAGATTGTTCAAAGCTAAAACTAACTTTGAACAATCTTTTTTTTTATTGTAATTTAAATGGAGTCTTATGAAAAAAATATTTATAATTTTTTTATACTCCTTATTAACTTTCTCCTGCTCGGT
>JALRAI010000029.1 GCA_023258055.1 Flavobacteriaceae bacterium
TTCATCGTAGAATCATAAAAAAATTCATGCCAATAAAGATGTTCTTCAAAGGTTATATCTCAGGTGTTTTTGTGTTTGTTTGTTTCATTCATTGTTCGGGTCTAAACTCGAACAAATGATGAACGCGCTGTCAATTATTATTCTCAATATATCAATGAACTTTTTTCTGTGAGATGGCGCGGATTTGAACCGCAAAAACTACCTTTCATCTCTTGCGCTTGGCGTGTCTCTTTCGCTAAGCGGCTGCAAATATAGAACTAAATTTCTACTCCGCAATTTTATTTCAAAAAAAATTTAGAACTTTTTTTTCTTGCTCTGATGGCCCTGGTTTTAACTGGGATATTTCCTTTTCAAAGCGGTGGCAAAGATAAATGTAATTTTCACATTCACAAACAAAATTATTTAGTTTTTCAACAATAAAAATCACTCATTTTCCCAATAGACTCAGGACTATTGACTTAGCTATAAAAGGACCAAAAAAAAGTTTATACCTATATATATGTATGTTTTTTCAGAAGCGTTTCCCCTACCCTTATAAAAGACGGTCAAAACCGGCTCAAAGGCCTATTAATTCAAACGGCCTATATATGGATATAACCTATTGTAAAACGCTAGAATGAATCATATCTTTGCCGCATAAACTCAATGCAATGATTGCAATTACTCTGCCCGATGGCAGCATAAAAGATTTTCAGGCTGGGACTACACCCATGGATGTCGCCATGAGTATAAGTGAGGGGTTAGCCCGTAACGTAATCTCAGCGACCTTTAATGATCGTGTGGTCGAGAGCATCACCCCACTAAATGAAGACGGCGCTTTAATCCTACATACCTGGCGCGATGAGGAAGGTAAAAAGGCCTTTTGGCATTCTTCGGCCCATATACTCGCTCAGGCATTAGAGGAATTATATCCAGGAGTTAAATTATGGGTCGGTCCTGCTATAGAGCGTGGCTTTTATTACGATGTAGACTTGGGAGATGGGAGCATCTCCGAAAAAGACTTCAAGACCATAGAAGATAAAATGCTGGACATCGCGCGCGGAAAACACGATTTTAAAATGCGCTCGGTATCCAAACAAGAGGCGCTCTCTTATTATAAGGACAAAAACCCATATAAGGTCGATTTAATTTCCAACCTAGAGGACGGCAGCATTACCTTTTGTGATCATGACAACTTCACTGATTTATGTCGTGGGGGACATATTCCCAATACAGGAATAGTTAAGGCGGTTAAAATATTGAGTGTTGCTGGGGCCTATTATAAAGGAGATGAAAACAATAAACAGCTGACTCGTGTTTACGGGATCAGTTTTCCAAAGCAAAAGGAACTCACTGAGTACCTAGCACTACTTGAGGAAGCCAAAAAAAGAGATCACAGAAAACTCGGGAAAGAACTAGAACTTTTTACATTTTCACAAAAAGTCGGGCAAGGACTTCCTCTTTGGTTGCCCAAAGGTGCTGCCCTTAGAGAACGATTAGAAAACTTCCTCAAAGCTGCGCAAAAGAAAGCAGGCTACGAAATGGTCATTTCACCCCATATTGGCAATAAAGACTTATATGTCACCTCAGGGCATTTTGCAAAATACGGTGCGGACAGTTTTCAATCAATAAAAACGCCGAACGAGGGTGAGGAGTTCATGCTGAAACCCATGAATTGTCCGCATCACTGTGAAATGTACAACAGTAAACCTTGGTCCTACAAAGACCTTCCTAAGCGCTTTGCCGAATTTGGTACAGTATACCGTTACGAGCAAAGTGGTGAACTCCATGGGCTTACTCGAGTAAGAGGATTCACTCAAGACGATGCACATATTTTCTGTACCCCAGATCAACTCGATGAGGAATTCATGAACGTCATTGATTTGGTGCTTTACGTCTTTGGCTCACTGGGCTTTGAAAATTTCACAGCACAAGTCTCAATTAGAGATCCCAAGAATCCTGATAAATACATCGGAAATCTCGAGAACTGGGAAAAAGCCGAGGCCGCCATTATCAATGCGGCTCAGGCTAAAGGTCTGGATTATGTTATTGAGGAAGGAGAAGCGGCATTTTACGGGCCAAAACTAGATTTTATGGTCAAAGATGCTTTGGGACGCAGCTGGCAACTGGGAACGATACAAGTGGATTACAACTTACCTGAGCGTTTTGAGCTTACCTATAAAGGAAGCGATAACGAACATCACCGCCCGGTGATGATCCACCGCGCGCCTTTTGGCAGTATGGAGCGCTTTATTGCTATTCTTCTAGAACACACTGGAGGAAACTTCCCATTGTGGCTAATGCCGGAGCAAGTCAGTATTTTATCCCTGAGTGAGAAATACGAAAAATACGCGCAAAAAGTTTTAAATTTGCTCGAAAATCACGACATTCGCGCCCTTGTAGACAATCGCAACGAGACTATTGGCAAAAAAATCCGAGAGTCTGAAATGAATAAAATTCCGTTCATGTTGATTGTCGGAGAGCAAGAAGAACTGGATGGCTCTGTCGCCGTAAGACAGCACGGAGTTGGCGATTTAGGCAGCATGAAAGTCGAGGCTTTCATCGAAAAAATCAACCAAGCAGTTCGACAAGAAGTAAAGGAGTTTAAGGAAGTTTAATTAAAATTTTAAAGCCATAGCAATACGTCGTAAAAGGAGTAGAGGACCTGCCCGAATTATTAAGGAAGACCAACACCGCATTAATGATAAAATACGTGCTCAGGAAGTGCGTTTGGTCGGAGATAATGTAGAAGTAGCGGTCTACCCACTCAAGCAAGCCTTAGCCATCGCAGAGGATCTGGGACTTGACCTCGTTGAAATTTCGCCAAATGCCGAACCCCCTGTGTGTAAGGTAATGGAGTACAAGAAATTTGTTTACGAGCAAAAAAAGCGGGAAAAGGCCATGAAGGCCAAAGCCACCAAAGTGGTTATCAAGGAAATACGCTTTGGCCCTAATACTGACGACCACGACTATGAGTTTAAAAAGAAACACGGTGAAAAGTTTTTGAAAGAAGGGGCTAAATTAAAAGCCTATGTTTTCTTTAAAGGACGATCAATCATATACAAGGACCAAGGAGAAATTTTACTTTTAAGATTGGCTCAGGAACTTGAAGAATTTGGCAAAGTAGAACAAATGCCAAAACTAGAAGGAAAGCGCATGACCATGTTTATTGCGCCTAAAAAGAGTAAATAATAAAGCGAAATAGTTATAAACCTAGGAAACGATGCCTAAACAAAAGACAAAATCCAGTGCCAAGAAGCGTTTTAAGCTAACCGGTACCGGTAAAATCAAAAGAAAGCATGCGTTTAAGAGTCACATCTTAACCAAGAAGTCGACCAAACGCAAGCTCGCGCTCACCCACGACACTGTCGTAGATAAAAGTGATGAGAGCAACGTTAAGCAAATGCTTCGCATGAAGTAAATTAACGTCGGTTAAATAATCAATTGATAACCCTGGAGTCAGGCCCAAAAAAGAGTTTTATAAAAAACCGCCTGCTACAAAAAATTTAAAATTATGCCAAGATCAGTAAACTCAGTCGCCAAAAGAGCACGGCGCAAAAAAGTGCTCAAGCAAGCCAAAGGATACTTTGGCCGTCGTAAAAACGTATGGACGGTAGCAAAAAATGCTGTAGAAAAAGCAATGCAGTATGCCTACAGAGACCGTCGTGCGAAAAAACGCACCTTCCGTGCGCTTTGGATTACGAGAATTAACGCTGGAGCGCGTCAACACGGTATGTCGTATTCGCAATTCATGGGGAAACTTAAAGCACATGATATCGAATTGAACCGTAAAGTTCTCGCGGATCTTGCGATGAATCATCCAGAGGCATTTGCCGCTATAGTTGATAAAGTAAAGTAAGCCCTCGGGCAAAAACCAACATATTTCGCTTTTAAAAACGCCTCCTTCATGGAGGCGTTTTTTTATGTCTTTTGTTTTTTCTTCTTGGCCGCTGGAAAGAGAATATTGTTGAGGATCAAACGATATCCTGGAGAGCTGGGGTGTAATGCGAGTTCAGTTTTAGGATCCCCTACCCTGTGCTGATAATCTTCTGGATCATGTCCTGAGTAAAAGGTAAAAAATCCTTTACCCCGAATTCCGTGAAGATATCGCGCTTCACCATTGATTTCATTGCGTCCCATGACCAGTACATTCGGTTTTACACTCGAGGGATCAAAAGCTGTGGTTTGCCCCATGAAGCCTTTCACGAGGGCCGTGTGGTTTTGGACTAGCATACAAGGTATGGGATCCCATTTGGCGCTAAAATCCATAAGGGTAAAGTAATCTTTTTCACGATCGACTTGTCGCTTTGCCGTCATATCAATACTGGAGAATTCGTAAACCATGGGATCTCTTTCGAGTAAAAAATCAGTAAAGGCAAAGCTCTGGGTAAAATCCAACTGAGCCTGATAATTTGGCGTGCTTGGATCGCCATCAAACATGGACTCACAGATATCTAACTCTTGAGCAGCTAAGGCAATGTCAAAACTATCTGTGGCGCTGCACATGGCAAACATAAAGCCCCCACCGATCACATAGTCTCTTATTTTCATTGCGACATCTCTTTTTTCCTCTGACACCTTATTATAACCCAGGGATTGAGCCAGAAGCTCAGCATCTTTCTTTTGCTCGATATACCAAGGGGCCATGCGATAAGCCCGATAAAATTTTCCGTATTGCCCTGTAAAATCCTCGTGATGCAGGTGGAGCCAGTCATAGAGCAGCAACTCATCACTGAGTACCTCGGTGTCATAAATGGTGGTGAAAGGAATTTCAGCATAGGTCAGCACCATAGTAACTGCATCATCCCAAGGCTGCATTCCAGGCGGTGCGTAGACCGCAACTTTAGGAGCCTTTTCAAGCTGGACCGCCTCCATGTTTTGTGAGGGACTTGCGATATAGGATAAAATCTGATTCGCCTCTTGATCAGAAACTAACTCAAAATCTACTCCGCGAATGCGACATTCACGACGTACGGCCTCGCTATCGGGAATAAGAAAAGAACCACCCCGATAATTAAGCAACCATTGGGCCTTAATATTTTGCTCCAAAACCCAGTATGTAATACCGTAAGCCTTTAAGTGTTGAGTCTGCTTATCAGGGCCCATAGGTACCAGGATAAAGCTGGCATGGACCTGGGTAAAAACACTTAAAAATAACACCAAAAAAACGCGCAAAAACATAGGTTTAAGGTACGAATTTCAATTCTAGATAAGGCCCAAAGCTTGATTATTATCCAAAGAATTACCTGGAAATTTTAAAATGGAATATCGTCGTCAGAGCCGTCATTTAAGGCACTTCCAAAGGCCTCATCTGCTGAAGGGTAATGGCTAGGTTTATAAGTATCGTCATTTGCGGCATCATTCATGCGCGAATGAATCTCCGTCGGATAATCGAATAACTCAAGATTCTCAAAGCGCCCAAGATGTCCGACGAACTTAAGTCGAATCTCATCCAGCCCCCCATTTCTGTGCTTAGCGACAATAAACTCTGCCTGACCTTCAGTAGGAGAACGTTCTTCATCATCCCATTCATCAATTTTATAATACTCGGGACGATAGATAAAGGAAACAATATCTGCATCCTGTTCGATGGCACCAGACTCACGAAGGTCACTCAAAATAGGACGTTTACTCCCTCCACGAGTTTCTACTGCACGAGAAAGCTGCGATAGCGCAATTACCGGAACGTTTAATTCTTTGGCCAATGCCTTGAGGTTTCGAGAAATGGTAGAAATCTCTTGTTCACGATTCCCTCCTTTTTGTGAGCCTCCTGCAGTCATCAGCTGCAAGTAATCCACCATAATCAGTTTAATATCGTGCTGAGAAGCCAAACGGCGTGCTTTGGCCCGCAAATCAAAAATCGACAAGGCCGGCGTATCATCAATATACAATGGCGCTTTTTCTAAACTTTTGACTTTGACATTGAGCTGCTCCCATTCGTGTTTTTCGAGTTTACCTGTTCTGAGTTTTTCTGAGGAAAGACCAGTTTCAGAAGAGATCAAACGTGTGATCAACTGCACTGAACTCATTTCCAATGAAAAGAAAGCTACCGGGATTTCATACTCTACGGCGATATTGCGCGCCATGGATAAGGTCAAGGCTGTTTTTCCCATACCTGGACGTGCCGCAATTATAATCAAATCACTGGGTTGCCATCCCGAGGTAAGTTTATCCACACGAGTAAATCCAGAGGGGATTCCTGAGAGCCCTTCTCGATTGGCAATTTCTTCGATGCGTTTTTTGGCTTGAATGACCAAATTTTGAGCCGTCTCTGAACTCCGCTTTAAATTGCCCTGAGTAACCTCATATAATTTAGATTCTGCATTGTCCAGCAGGTCAAATACATCTGTACCCTCATCGTAGGCCTCCTCAATTATTTCACTTGAAATTTTGATCAAACTGCGTTGGATGTACTTCTGCAAAATGATGCGTGCATGAAACTCTATGTGGGCCGAAGAGGATACTTTTTGCGTCAATTGAATCAAGTAAAACTCGCCGCCTACGCGCTCTAGACGTTTGGCTTTCTTGAGTTCTGCCGAAACCGTTAATAAGTCTACAGGTTGACTCGACTGAAAGAGTGTGACTATGGCCTCAAAGATGAGTTGGTGCGCCTCTTTGTAGAACACATCGGGGTTCAAGATATCGATTACCTCATCGACCCCTTTTTTATCAATCATCATTGCACCTAACACAACCTCCTCTAAATCAACGGCTTGAGGTGGCAATTTACCTTTCTCTAAGGCAATTACTTGCCCGACTCTTTTGGGAAATGATGATGATTTGGTTAGTGGTTCCATAGAGAACGAAAGTAATAATTTAGCCCGGTTTCCAATCAGGTCACGCGGTGCGTATATTCACGGGTCATTAACACATTAGGTGTTAATAAGTTAAAAAAACAGTTAATAACCTAAAAATAGGGACTTTTAAAAATGGGGCAATTTCTCAAAGGCCTTGTGCATCTTGGACTTAGCCTTCAAACTCACCCATAGCAGCATATTTATTCATACGGTCTGCCACTAATTCTTTTGGGGATAAGTTCTTGAGGAGCTCATAATGCTTTAAGATAGTCGCCGCCACAGTATCAAAAGTGGTCTGACGATCCATATGGGCTCCACCCAAGGGTTCCTTGATAATCTCATCGATCAAAGCGAGCTTTTTCATGTCTGTAGCCGTAAGCTTTAAAGCCTCTGCAGCCTGCTCTTTAAATTCCCAACTACGCCATAAAATAGAGGAACAACTCTCTGGTGAAATCACAGAGTACCAGGTGTTTTCGAGCATCAGTACACGATCCCCAACACCTATACCCAAGGCACCACCACTGGCCCCCTCACCGATGATCACCACAATAATGGGAACCTGAAGTCGGGTCATCTCAAGTATATTACGAGCGATAGCCTCTCCTTGACCACGCTCTTCAGCCTCTAAACCTGGATAAGCTCCAGGAGTGTCAATCAGCGCCACAACGGGTAAGTTGAATTTTTCTGCAGACTTCATCAAACGCAAAGCCTTTCTGTAGCCTTCAGGATTAGCCATACCAAAATTTCTGTATTGTCTTGTTTTGGTATTGTACCCTTTTTGCTGACCAATGATCATAAAACTTTGATCACCAATTTTACCTAAACCACCGACCATCGCTTTATCATCCTTAAAGCCACGATCACCATGTAATTCCAGAAAACTATTCCCGCAAATTGCACGAATGTAATCCATGGTATATGGTCGGTCAGGATGACGAGATAATTGGACACGTTGCCAGGGGGTTAGATTCTTGTAGATCTCCTTTTTGATGGCTAACAATTTCTTTTCGATCTGCTTGCAAGTATTGCTGACATCTACGTCGCTGTCTTCTCCAATTTGACAGGCTTTATTGTACTGCTCCTGTAATTCTTTGATGGGTAATTCGAAATCAAGATACTCCATAATACGCTGCTTTTTATGACCAAAAGTGAAAGCAAATATAGGGATTTGAACGAAGCTGCTTTACCTATTTTGGCAATTTTCTACGTCCTTTTGACTTGAAATATGCGTTAATTAAAACGGTGGCTAAAATAATGGCTGCTCCCAAATAAAAGGCCCCGGACATATACTCAGCATCACCAAAAACCAGGAGCGCCAAAATTATCCCGTAGACGGGTTCAAGATTTATGGTCAGCATCAACGTAAAAGGGGTCAGCCACTTCATCAAGTTCACAGAAGCAATAAAGGCATAGCCCGTGCATATGGTAGAGAGTATTAGAAGATAAATCCAATCGCTAGTACTGAGCTCAAAAAATCCTGGTGAAAAACCCTGGGTTATCCACAAATAAACACTGATGCCTAAAACACCAAAGGTCAGTTCAAAAAAAGAAATGGTGGTGGCAGAATGTTCTTTTACCAATCGACCATTGAAAACAGAAAATAAAGCACTTAGAAAAGCCGAGATTAAGGCCAGGAGGATACCTCCAAGATAATTAGTTGAGGTATGAAAAATTATGCCCAGTCCCAGAACAGCGAAAACTCCTAGAGCAGCCTCTTTCCAATTCATCGCCCGCCCAAAGATTAAGGGCTCTAAGAAAGCCGCAAAAAACGCACCTGTAGCCATAACAGAAAGGGTGACCGAAACATTGGATATTTTAATGGCTCCAAAAAAAGTTAGCCAGTGTAGGGCAAGGGCCAAACCAAGGCCAAACATTTGGCCTACAGCTTTTAGGTTAGGACGTCGCCAACGCCCACTGAGTAACATAAAAATAAGTACCGCTAATGCGGCCATTGCCATTCGAAACCACACAAGTGGTATGGCCTCCAAAGAAATTAGTGCGCCAAGAACCGCAGTAAATCCCCAAATCAGCACGATAAAGTGCAGATGCAAATGGTGTTTGAGGTTATCGTTTTGCATTGCGCAATAAAAAATAGGCTAAAACTCCAAAAACAAAGTTTGGAAACCAAGTCGCCAAAAATGGGGAAAAGGTACTCTGTTCGGCCATGGTCCCAAAAATCTTGTCAAAAAAGACATAAATCATACCTACACCAATCCCGATGGCCAGATTCACCCCCATACCTCCTCTTCGTTTTATCGAGGAAACCGCAACGGCAATAATGGTCAATATATAAGCAGAAACTGGTAAACTCCACCTTTTGAAACGTACGACTTCATAGCGATTTATAAAGTTTGACCCTTTGGCCTTTTCCCGAGCAATAAATTTATTGAGGGCCGAAAAATCAAGGGTTTCTGCGATGTACTCCACAGGGGTCAAATCTTCCATTTCAAATGGAAAAATAGTATCTTTTTTGGTGAAGTATTCCAAAGAATCCCCCAAGGCGCCGATGTAGCGTTTTTTGTAATTGTACAAGGAATAATTGTCCTTTTCTTGATTGTAAACAATGCGACTTGCCGCAATTTTATAGGTCATCTGAGTGTCTTCAAAATGCTCTAAAGTAAAATTGTTGCCCGACTTTTCTGCAATGTTAAAATAACTGACATAAATATAGTCTTTGTCGCTTACTTGCCTAAAAACATTGGCTTTCTCACGATCCTTCCCACGACGTTTATTCAGGTATTCGTAACTGAATTCATTATATTTTTTACTGGAGTATGGCGCGAGATAATTCGCTAAGAAAAAGGCCATAATACAAACTATCGTCGCTCCTATGAGATAAGGACGCAAAAAGCGCGTATAGGAGACCCCACTGCTTAAAAATGCAATAACCTCTGTATTATTGGCTAACTTCGAGGTAAACCAAATAGTCGACAAAAACAAAAACAAGGGAAACAACAAATTGGCAAAATACACCGTAAAATGAGCGTAGTACTTGGCCACTTCTACAAAAGGAACCTCATTGGCCAGTATTTTATCAATCTTATCGGCGAGATTCACCAAAATACCTATGGGTACAAAAAGCAGCATAAGCAACCCAAAAGTTCCCAAATATTTGCCGATGATATAACGATCGAGTATACTCACTTTAAAAGGTTCAGAATCAATTGTCTTTTTACAATCTGTTGTCCATTTGACGCACCATGGTGTTTTTCCACGGGGTGAAGTCCCCTGCTAAGATATGTTTTCTGGCCTCACGAACCAACCACAGATAAAAACCCAGATTGTGTATGGTCGCAATCTGCTTACCCAGCATTTCATTTACCGTAAATAAATGACGCAGATAGGCTTTACTGTAAGCCGTATCAACCCATGTGATGTCCATAGCGTCAATAGGACTGAAATCGTCCGCCCACTTTTTGTTTTTTATGTTAATGGTTCCATGAGCCGTAAACAACATGCCGTTGCGCGCATTTCTGGTAGGCATGACACAATCAAACATATCAATTCCAAGGGCTATGTTTTCCAAAATATTAATAGGCGTCCCTACGCCCATCAAATAACGGGGCTTGTCCTTAGGTAAGATGGCCGTGACCTCCTGGGTCATGGCGTACATTTCTTCGGCAGGCTCCCCTACGCTTAATCCTCCGATCGCATTACCCTGTGCGCCGACAGAGGCAATATATTCAGCCGATTCACGTCTTAGGTCTGTGTAGGTGCTGCCCTGGACGATAGGAAAAAAAACTTGTTCAAAGCCGTATAATTCTGGAGATTGATCTAACTGTGTCAAACAACGCTCAAGCCATCTATGGGTCATATGCATTGAGTCGCGCGCATATTGTTTATCACATGGATAAGGCGTACACTCGTCAAAGGCCATAATGATGTCTGCCCCGATTTGGCGCTGTATATCCATGACGTTTTCTGGTGTAAAAAGATGTAGGCTCCCGTCTATATGTGATTTAAACTTCACCCCTTCTTCCTTGATCTTCCTATTTCCGGACAAAGAATACACTTGATATCCACCACTATCAGTCAAAATATTCCCAGACCAATTCATGAATTTGTGCAGCCCTCCAGCCTTTTGTAAAATAGGGGTTTGTGGCCGTAAGTATAAATGATAGGTATTGCCCAAAATAATATCGGGCTTGATCTCCATTTCAAGTTCGCGCTGATGAACCCCTTTGACCGTAGCTGCAGTACCCACCGGCATAAAGATTGGGGTTTGCACTGGACCATGGGCTAATTCTAGGGTTGTGGCGCGGGCACTTGAATTTGGGTCGGTGGCCTCTAAGGTAAATTTCATGAACGCTTATTTATAACAAGAGCTTTGGTCAATAATTGCTGTGGGCAAAGGTAATTGATTTATCAGGAACTCAAGAGTCCTCAGATTGAGTGTTAACTAAAACTACCAAATCGTTGATAAGTGCATTTTTTATGCCTTGGCTTAGGGCATTCAAAGCAGTACTTTTGTTTCATTAATAATTACCAATATGCCTAACACCAACACTCTTGAGGATCTGGTCATTCAGGTTCGACGAGATATTTTACGTCAGGTACACAAAGTGAATTCGGGACATCCAGGGGGATCTCTGGGCTGCGCCGAATTTTTTGTTGCCCTTTTTCAGGAAGTCATGGACCGCAATGATGGTTTTGACATGAATGGCCATGGAGAAGATTTATTTTTTTTGTCTAATGGACATATTTCGCCCGTTTTTTATAGCGTTTTGGCACGCTCCGGGTACTTTCCTGTGGAAGAACTCAATACTTTTAGACTGCTCAATTCCAGATTACAAGGACACCCGACCACCCACGAAGGACTGCCTGGTGTGCGCGTGGCTTCTGGGTCACTCGGACAAGGTATTTCTGTGGCTGCAGGAGCGGCTTTAGCTAAAAAACTAAACAAGGATGAGCATTTAGTCTCTACCCTGTGCGGTGAGGGCAAAACTGGGAAGCCATAATGTATGCCGCCAGTAACCAAGTAGACAACTTAATTGTCACAGTGGATTACAATGGTCAGCAGATTGACGGTGCCTTGGATGACGTATTAAGTCTGGGCAATCTACGCGCGAAGTTTGAAGCTTTTGGTTGGCTGGTAATTGAAATTCAAAATGGTAATGATCTGAGCAGCGTTATTTCGGGCCTTAGCAGTGCCAAAGAACACACAGGAAAAGGCAAACCCATATGTGTATTGATGCACACGGTCATGGGCAACGGTGTGGACTTTATGATGCATACCCATGCCTGGCATGGAAAAGCACCAAATGACGACCAACTCGCTTTAGCCTTAGCGCAAAATCCTGAAACTTTAGGGGACTATTAATCAAGCATACCATAATGAAAGAATATATAGATACTGGAAAAAAAGATACGCGATCTGGATTTGGCGCGGGACTCGCAGAGCTAGGAAAAAGCAACCCTGATGTTGTCGCCCTGTGTGCAGACCTTACTGGCTCGTTAAAAATGGATGAGTTTAAGGCCAATCATCCTGAACGATTTTTTCAGGTGGGCATCGCCGAAGCCAATATGATTGGCCTTGCTGCCGGTCTCACCATAGGTGGCAAGATTCCTTTTACCGGGACTTTTGCGAATTTTTCTACAGGGCGCGTTTATGATCAAATCAGACAGAGTGTAGCCTACAGTCATAAAAACGTAAAAATTTGTGCTTCTCACGCCGGACTCACTTTAGGAGAAGATGGCGCCACGCATCAAATTTTAGAAGATATTGGTCTGATGAAAATGCTACCGGGTATGACGGTAATAAATCCTTGTGATTACAATCAAACCAAAGCAGCGACTATCGCAATTGCCGATCATCACGGTCCGGTATATTTGCGTTTTGGTCGCCCATCAGTCCCTAACTTTACGCCAGCAGACCAGCCATTTATCATCGGAAAGGCAATAACGCTCACTGAAGGAACCGATGTCACTATCATTGCCACTGGTCATTTGGTATGGGAGGCCTTAGAGGCGGCAAAAGCTTTGGAGGCTCAAGGTGTAAGCGCAGAGGTCATTAATATGCATACCATCAAGCCTTTGGATTCAGATAGTTTACTAAAGAGTGTGGCTAAAACAGGCTGTGTGGTTACCGCAGAAGAACACAATTATCTCGGTGGCTTGGGGGAATCTGTGGCGCGTGTTTTAAGTCAAAATAGTCCAGTACCTCAAGAGTTTGTAGCCACAGAAGACACCTTTGGTGAGTCAGGGACCCCGGCGCAACTTATGGAGAAATACGGTCTGAACGCTGCTGCTATTGTGGCAAAGGCGCAAAAGGTTATTTCCCGTAAGTAAGTACGGTTAATTTAAGTTCAGAAATAATAGGTTTCTTTCTGGTTAGGAAGAAATCATAAAAAAAGGCTTTAACCTCGGTTAAAGCCTTTTTTATGCTTATTCGCTACCGATCTCTTTAACTGTCAGAATCGAGATAATCGACTACCCCATCATTATCTTCATCAGGGTATTCAATGGTGTAGATTGTGGTCTCCATGGTTTGCGCATCGTACTCACGTTTTACCTCTACCTCGGAATTCGGCCAAGTTGGCTCTGGCTCACCATCGAGGAATACATAGGTACGCACGATAATTTCCTCTGAGGTAGGCCGCCCATCGCCATCGTCATCGGCGTCAAAAAAGTTCGGCAAACCATCCGAGTCGGTATCGTCATCCTCTTCGAGATCATTCCCATTTAGGTCCTCGTATATGGTAGGAATTCCGTCTTCGTCTTGATCTCCTATACGCGATGAATAGAGTTGAAAGGTAAAAATGAGCTGTGCGTAAAATGGAATAATAGAGCCATTGGGTGGGCTAACGTAGTAGCCAAGTCCGGCTGGAATAAAGACAGCACCCACACCGTAGTCCTCAAATGAGACGGAACCGTCTGGGGCTTCTATGGCTGGAAATGGTGAAGTTTTGGCAGTAATGATACCATCTTGAAATCCATTAACCACGCTGGTTAAATCGAAACTTACTGGAGTTGTCGCACTGTCAAATAATTTTGTGTATTCCGAGGCTGTAAATTCCGTATTGAGGTAGCGTCCTTCGTAGGTCAAGGTCACAACATCGGGATACATCGGAGTGCTTCCTCCTCCTTCTAATGCAGACAAATAGTAGAGTTTGTATTCAACCCCTTCATCTACACGATCAGGAACCATTTTGTATTGGACCTGATCCATCAATGGAATTTTATCGGCATTATCCCCGGCTATAGTGTCGAAGCGTATTTTAAAATCAAAGTCCGCAGGGGGATTTTGAAATTCCTCATAATTGTAAAAGTGTGTGCTCAGATAAGTCTCGATTATTTCGGTAGAAACTGGGACCTCTTCACCTCGGTCTCTGGCAGGTACAAAAGTAAACCCATCGTCCTCTTTGTTACATGCGATAATGGTCAGAAGCCCTAAAATTAAATACTTTACTGGTCTTAGCCGATAAGTCATTGCCTGAAATTTGATGGCGCAAGATACCATTTTTCCCTTATTTTTGTGCGGGCTTTAACGGTCTTTTAAGCCGTATAAATGAGGATAGACAAATATTTGTGGAGTATTCGCTGTTATAAAACACGCAACCAAGCCAGTGCGGCAGTAAAAAAAGGGACTGTGCGCATAAACGGCACCATAGCCAAACCCGCAAAAGAAGTTTTTCCCGGCGATCAAATCACTTATCGACTCAACCAAATTACCTACACTATAGAAGTCTTGGACCGACCTAAGTCCCGTGTCGGGGCAAAGCTAGTCGATCTGTATCGAATCGATCGCACGCCATCAGAGATTCAAGAACAAATCGCTTTAATTCGGGGAGTAAGAGACGGGCAAAGAGACCGTGGAACTGGTCGCCCCACAAAAAAAGACCGACGAGATTTAGACGACTTCAGCATAAATCCCGACGAAGATTTTTAATAACTTTGATTCAAGTTAGAAAACTATGATTTTAAATCATCAAGAAATAGTGCACAAGATAAGACGAATGGCCTACCAAATTTATGAGGCTAACGTCAACGAGTCTGAAGTTGTTATCGCAGGAATTGCGGATAATGGCTATAATCTTGCAGAGTTATTAAAAAACGAAGTAGAAGGAATCGCGCCGTTTAAAGTAAAACTCTGTCGCGTGCAAATGAATAAAAAATCTCCTATCGGGCAAATTGATTGTGATTGTGCTTTGGAACAGCTTCAGGGCCAATCCCTTGTTTTAGTCGACGACGTCTTACATTCAGGTACTGCACTGATTTATGGGGTGGCTTATTTTTTACAAGTTCCTTTAAAACAGTTTAAAACAGCTGTTCTGGTGGATAGAAACCATAAAAAGTATCCCGTTAAAGCTGATTTTAAAGGGATTTCTTTATCGACCTCTTTAAACGAAAATGTAGTGGTGGATTTTAGCCCCGGCCGCTACAGTGCACGCCTAGCCTAGTGCCTCTTTGGAGGCTTCGATAATTCCTTTTGCAATCGATGCCACATCTAAATCAGCAACCTCATATACCAGATGAGCTTGTTGATAAATAAAGGCGCGTTCAAACAAATGTTTTCTCACAAACTCCTCAAGGTCCTCTGGCGATGGCACATCAGCGATAATAGGACGATGACTACGTTCTTGCCATAGTCGACTAACTAGGGGTTTTACAGCAATTTTCAGGTATACTGAAAAGTTTAATTTTACGTCATTGATCCATTTCAGGTTATCCCCGTAAATCGGTGTGCCCCCACCCAAAGCAATGACCGAATATTTTGAATCATTTAAGGTCTGGCGTAAAATTTCAGATTCACGTTTTCGAAAATACACCGCCCCTTTCTTTTCAAATATTTCCGAAATAGTCAAACCCTCCATTTCCTCAATACGATGATCAAGATCAATAAAATCACGGTGCAGGTATGCTCCAAGGCACTGACCCACCGCAGATTTACCACTGCCCATATAACCCATGAGGACTAAATTCATAGAGCAAATATCGCAAAACTGATAAGGAATTGTTTGGGGAATATTGAAAAATTCATGGCCAATCCATTGATTTTCGGCCAGATCAATGCGCTAAATTTTTTAAAAGAATTTAGTTTGAATTATAAACATATTGATATTATATTTGCAGCCGCTAAGCCATTTATGGTACGGAGCACTGGCGGGTAAGCTGACCCGCCAAAATTTTTTAATGACCTGGTAGCTCAGTTGGTAGAGCACCTCCCTTTTAAGGAGGTGGTCCTGGGTTCGAGCCCCAGCCAGGTCACCAAAAAAAGTCGATATTTTTATCGACTTTTTGGTTTAAAACAGTACATACCGAGGTGCTGGAACTGGTAGACAGGCATGGTTGAGGGCCATGTGTCCATTAGGGCGTGTGGGTTCGATTCCCATTCTCGGTACAAAAGTCACTCTTTTCGGGGTGGCTTTTTTTTGTGGGCAAAACACCGTGTTTGGACCCCATTTTCCCCGTCATAACTCCCTGATTTTATTTTGTTTATAGTTTTGATAAAAAAATTAAACAAAATCCCCCATAGTGCCGTATTTTTTGGTTATATTTCGAAAAAATTTGCATGGCGGTTAAAACAGAATTTAGCATTAAAGATCTGGAAAACCTGAGTGGCGTGAAGGCGCATACCATTCGCATATGGGAAAAGCGTTACGCACTTTTAGAACCCAATCGCACGGACACCAATATCCGTAATTACGACATGAGCAACTTAACTAAGTTGCTGAATGCCACCTTCTTATATAGACAAGGGTTTAAGATTTCCAAAATAGCGGAGTTACAACAAGACGAAATTGAACGTCTCATTGCAGAGTCAGAGCTCGATCAAACCAATCACTACGCACTGCACCTCTTCAAGCAATCCATGTTTGAATTTGATCATCACTTATTCAACAAGACCTATAAAAAACTGGCCAAGAAAGAGACCTTTGATTTTATTTTCTTTGATCTTTTTATGCCTTTACTCAATGAAATCGGTTTGTTGTGGCAAACAGGGACCATTGACCCCGTGCACGAGCGATTTATTTCGGAATTGATCAAGCAAAAAATAATTGAGAATATTGTTAACGCTCAGGAAGCCATGGCACAAGATGCCTCGCCGAGTTTTGCTCTTTTCTTGCCCTACGAGGAAATACATGAGATCGGCCTTTTGTACGCGAACTTTATCCTGCTCAGTGAAGGCTACCAAACTCTTTATTTGGGAAGCAATATACCATTGGATAACTTAAAACACCTCATAAAACATTACGGAGATATCACTTTCCTCTCTTATTTCACGGTCAAACCAGACGATCAGAGTGTGGAGCAATATGTCAAAGCGTTTTATAAGCAAGTAAAACCAGCCAGTAATTACCCTTTGTGGCTGATGGGTCATAAACTCAAGGACATTGCTGTAGGTGAGCTTGGGAAAAATATCCAAATTATTCATCATCTCAAGGATTTGCGCCGCTTTGTGCAAAGTCAAAAAGTTTGATTTACTCCTTGATTCCAGTTTAAGCTTACGCCCAATATGTCTGAATCAATTGCTGTCATCGGCTCCGGATTTTCCTCTCTTGCAGCGGCGAGTTATCTCGCACAGGCCGGTCATAAAGTAAGCCTTTTTGAAAAGAATAAAACCTTTGGTGGACGAGCGAGACAACTTAAAAAAGACGGATTCATCTTTGATATGGGACCGACATGGTATTGGATGCCCGATGTCTTCGAGCGTTTCTTTGCCGATTTCGGGAAAAAACCTGAAGATTATTACCAGCTGATAAAACTCAGTCCGGCATACAGTGTGTATTTTGGAAAAAATGAGGCCATAACCATTGCTGATTCGTTAGAGAAAATAAAAGACACCTTTGAAGCTCATGAGGTGGGTGGGGCAGCAAAGCTCCAAAAATTCATCGACGGTGCCTTGGACAACTACAATATCGCCATTAAAGATTTAGTATATAGACCAGGGATTTCCCCCCTTGAACTCGTTACACCAAAAACCGCCCTAAAGGTCGGTCAATTCTTTAGCACTATCGCCCGAGATGTTCGCGCAGCCTTTAAAAACCCTCACTTGGTTGCCATACTTGAGTTTCCCGTGCTGTTTTTAGGCGCCAAGCCTTCAAATACCCCTGCCTTTTACAGCTTTATGAATTATGCTGATTTTGGACTCGGAACTTTTCATCCAAAAAATGGAATGTACAGTGTAGTCCAAGGAATGGTTGATTTGGCTCAAGAATTAGGCGTTGACATGAAAAGCGATCAAAATGTTGAGTCTATTTTAGTCGAAAATGGCCAGGTCAAAGGCATTAAAGTCAATGGCAGCGATTTGGCTTTTGATAAAGTACTCAGTGGAGCCGACTACCATCACACAGAAACTCTTTTACCGCGGCAATACCGCCAATACTCTGAGGCTTATTGGGCCAAAAGAACCTTTGCCCCT
>JALRAI010000002.1:0-39331 GCA_023258055.1 Flavobacteriaceae bacterium
AAAGCTTCATTTAACTTAAAATTCTCCCGGTTTTGCGTGTAATATTCTCGCATTTCCTGGGTTTCAATGATCGAATCGAGTTGAGCAGCTACGATTTTACCTTTGTAGGATTCGGTGTAGAGATCCGTACGGTATTGTAAAACGAGTTGTTCCAAGTCCGTCTGCAAATCCAGGCTTAAATTGATTTTGGCCTGGTCGATGAGCAATTGTTGTGTCGCCCATTTATTAATTTGATTTTGAATTAACAAGGTGCTGTCCGCGGGGGTCATATTTGGTCCTAATAAATCTAGAATGTCTTCTAGGTAAAGATAGGATTGATTGACTCGGGCCAAAGGCTTTTTCTGGCTTTCCTCCGGGGCAAAATACTGACATCCACCCAGTATAAATAATAAAAAGAAAAAACCTAGAGCACGCACCATTACTTTCCTTTGAGCGATCGCTTTAGCTTTCGAAACACTCTTTTGTTAATTTTTGCAGGATATTTTGCTTGGAGTTCCTCGGTCCAAATTGATTCGAGCTGGCTTTGGTAATCACTCAATACTGCCCCCTCAACCTCTTGATAAGTCTTGACACCAGCGGGAAGAATTTCCGCCCCTTGAATCACTGTATACTGCATTGGCGACTGGAAAACCTCTGATATTCCTTCGGCTAATTCATAGGCTGCAGGAAGTTTTGAGGAACCTTCTTCAAATGTTCCTTCGGTCACAACAACTTTTAGTGCTCCTTTTTGATTGAGCTGAGATTTGACATCACTCGGGGATTTACCGCGGCGTAATAATTCAAGTACCAAATCCATATCCTCGAGGGTTGTGGTCTGCAAAACCGCTCCTTTTACGCGTTTTTTCCATAAATATTGACTCTTGTGGGACTCGTAATAATTGCGCAGACCCAAGGAATCTGATTTGGCTTTACTCCAAATATTTTTTTCCATGACATCAAAAATCAATAGTCCGTCACGGTATTCATTGATAATTGCGGCATAATTCGGATTGACTTTTTCGAGATTTTGTTTGAAATAATCTTTGACCTTTTCGGTTTCGAATTCATCGTAAACCATGTCCAAGAACGTAGAAATCTGCTTGAAAGGGCGCACTTTGGTTTGACGCTCCTGGATGTATTGACCCAAATCATTGTAGAAATAGGTCTTCATGCCAATAGTAAATAAGGGTTTATTTTGACTTTTTTCAAAAGGAACAAAAGTCCATTTACGCATGAAAATACTATCGTTTAGAATTCCTGTAAATACGGGTTTATAGGCGTAGGCAGTAAAACCTAACTCCTCCTTGATTTTTTGACTTACGGCAGTGGTGACGATTTTTGCGCGATCTCCGAGTTTAACCATTTTCTCTAGACGTTCTCGCTCCTCTTCAAAAGTGGGCGATTTACCCTTTTCCTCAAGACGAATGATGTGCCAGCCAAATCGGGTTTGGACTGGGTCTGAAATTTGGCCTTTCTCCTGTAAAGCAAAAGCCGCGTCTTCAAATGGCGGGGCTTTTAAATCGCCTTTTGTAAACGGACGCATCAAACCGCCATTAATGCCTGTATTCTTATCGTCTGAATATTGTTTGGCGAGATCCTCAAAAGGGACCCCTTGATCGAGTAAACCTTTTATTTCCAAAATACGCTGCTTAGCCGTGTCTAGAGAATCAAATCGAGTCCCGATCATGATATGAGAAACCGTTCTCTTAGGCAGAACAGGACGTCTGTCCTCGAGCTTAACCACATGATAGCCAAACTGAGTGCGTACAAGTTCAGAAATTTCGCCCACCTTTAAATTATAAGCCACACTTTCATAAGGGTAGACCATTTCAAAGACATTAAAATAGTCCAAAGACCCCCTGCTTTCATCAGCCTTGGGTTCCTCAGAATATTTGGCAGCAATATCATTAAATTGATCCGGGGCGTTTAATACCATTTGGCGCAATTCTTTGGCCTTGTTATAGGCCATAAGGGTGTCCTGCGGGGGCGCATCCCAATTGCACATGATTAAAATATGTGAAGTCTTTAACGACTCCTTACTTCTTTTATAGGCCTCTTCGACCATTTTTGCCGTTACATTGTCTTCATAAACATAGTTACGCGCCAGTTGCTCTTGATATTTTGCGAAATCTTTTAAATAAGACTGCTTTTTATCCAAACCTTGGGCTCGAGCTTCTTGAACTTTGCGCTTGTATTGAATAAACAAATCCAAATACTCTTCTAAGGAGCGCTCCTCTTGCTGCTGTACTAAATCTAAGTTTTTAAAATAAACCTGCTTGAATTCACCGACACTATAAGTTTGATTGTTTAAGGTCACCAAGGTACTTTGATCATCTTGGGCCAAAAGAGTGGTGGCTAACAACGATAAAAAAACAATAATTAGTCCTCTGTTTATCATAACAATTTTATTTTTTAAAGCGTCACAAAATTAACAATTCTACTCTTTTATTCAAGTGCTTTTCGGGCTTGTTTCGTCCTTGTAAAAATTGGAGCAATACCGGGTGAATATCTTATCTTTACCCTCCAGATTTTTAACTCAATGTCGGCATCAAAACAACCAGAACCCAATACCCCAGTGGCCATGCTTTGGGACTTCTTTGGTCCTAACGCGACAAAGACTGCAGAGCATCATCGCATACACCTGGGTGAGTTCGCGGCCTCTGAGCAACTAACGCCTATTGCCCTTGAAGTATTGCCAATGGCCGATAAAACAACCGTAAGTCTAGTCTTGCCTTGGCGCAGGGTTCAAGAGCTCAGGCCTCTACTAAAACCGCATAGAGGTCAAATTTGGACGAAATCTTAAATACCATAGCCATAAAACCTTCAATTTTTATTTAATTGCATCAAAATTTTAAAATGAAACATCTTTTACTCAGTCTTCTACTAGTTTTTTCCTCAGTAAGCGCTCAAGAAAGCAAAGTGGGCACCATTGATATCGATTATATTTTGAGCCTAATGCCAGAACTCTCTGGTGTTCAAGAGCAAGTACAGGCTTATCAATCCGAGCTCAGTGACGGCTACACCGAAAAGTTAAACCTTTATGAAAAAGCTTTGCAGGACTACAGAGCAAATGAATCCTTGATGACGCTGATGCAGAAAAAATCAAAGGAAGATTCTCTTTTGGTAATGCAAAATGAACTCGGGCAGTATCAGCAAAACGGCAATCAGCTTTTGGCTTTAAGGCAAGAAGAATTTATGCAACCGCTTTATACTAAAGTGGGGCAATCCCTAGAGCGTGTAGCTGAGGCTGGTGGATATACCCAAGTTTTGTTACGCGACAACAACGTGGTTTATATCGATAACCGCTTTGACCTTACTCTAGCAGTACTGAAAGACTTGGGCATCGAAGTCCCTAAAGAAGAGGAATAGCCCTATACAAGAGTGTATTAGCTAATCAAAACATGGCGTCAACCTATCGAGAGTAGTTTGGCGCTTCTTTGGTAATGGTCACATCATGTGGGTGACTCTCGTGAATACCTGAGGAGGTTATTTTGATAAAGCGACCACTTTCTTTGAGGGTTGGCACATCCTTTGCCCCACAATAACCCATACCGGCGCGCAATCCCCCAATGAACTGAGTCATGCTCTCGACAAGATCTCCTTTGTAGGGTACACGCCCGACGATCCCTTCAGGAACAAGTTTTTTAATATCGTCTTCAACATCTTGGAAATAACGGTCTTTAGAGCCTTTTTTCATGGCTTCAACACTGCCCATTCCTCGGTAAGTTTTAAACTTTCTTCCCTCAAAGATTACGGTTTCACCTGGAGACTCTTTCGTTCCGGCCAGCATTGAACCCAGCATAACACAATCCGCCCCTGCTGCAATAGCTTTTGGAATATCTCCAGTGTAGCGTATTCCGCCGTCAGCAATAACTGGAACACCTGATCCTTTTATGGCAGCCGCTACTTCTAGCACGGCAGAAAACTGAGGAAACCCGACACCAGCTACCACTCTAGTGGTGCAAATAGATCCTGGACCAATACCGACTTTAACGGCATCTGCCCCAGCATCCACAAGATATTGAGCCGCCTCCGCTGTCGCGATATTACCCACAACAACGTCTAGATCTGGAAATTGGGTCTTTACGGCTTTGAGCACCTCAACGACTCCTTTGGTATGTCCATGGGCTGTATCAATAATTACCGCATCCACTTGCGCCTTAACTAAGGCACTGGCCCGCTCCACGGCATCCGCGGTAACCCCTAATGCGGCAGCGACACGCAATCGCCCATAGGCGTCTTTATTTGCTGTTGGTTTAAGCGTCAATTTAGTGATGTCTCGGTAGGTTATTAACCCCAGTAAAGTATCGTCCTCAGAAACCACTGGAAGCTTTTCAATTTTATTTTCTTGCAATATGATTTCGGCATCCTTTAGGCTGGTCCCTTTTCCCACGGTCACTAGTGGTTGCGGGGTCATAACCTGAGACAATGGCCGGTCATAATTCTTTTCAAAACGCAAATCCCTATTGGTCACAATACCAATAAGTTTACCATGATCATCGACGATCGGAATTCCTCCAATGCTATAGTCGCGCATTGTATTTTGAGCATCTTTAACCGTGTTATCGGCCTTCAAAGTAACAGGATCTTGAATCATCCCCGACTCGGCACGTTTAACTTTACGCACCTGAGCGGCCTGCTTTTCGATGGTCATGTTCTTGTGTAGGACTCCAATACCCCCTTCACGTGCGATGGCAATGGCCATAGCACTTTCAGTCACGGTATCCATTGCTGCAGAAACGATGGGTACATTAAGGGTAATGTTGCGCGAGAATTTAGTCGCTATAGAAACTTCGCGTGGGAGTACTTCGGAATACGCTGGAACTAATAGAACGTCGTCATAAGTTAGTCCCTCTCCTAGAATTTTACTTTCGTGTGCCTTCATTGCAATTAATTTGAAGCCCAAGTGTAGGCGATTTCATTTAATTGCATGCAAAGATACAACTAAAGTCAAGATTATTTTGAAATCGTTTATTTAATTCACTTCCGGCTCAACCGACTTTGCTTCCAATTCCAAGCGATAAGTTAAGCGGGTCATTTGGGCCCAATCAATTAGGGCTTGACGCTGATCCTCACTCAAACTACCATGCACCCAGGTATAGGAGGGTAAGGGCATTTCAGCTTCCTCCACTTCCTCAATGAGCTCCTCTAGTTTATGATCTTTGCGTTTAATAGAATATTCAGGCCATTGAGACAGGTTAAAGTGTTTTTTACCGTCTCTAACATGTTCATCCAACCAAAAATTAATCGGCGCCACCGCGCTATACCAGGGGTACTGCGTCTGATTGCTGTGACAGTCATAGCAATTTGCTTTAAATATTGCGGCCAATTCTGGACTCACATTGGTTTCTGCCTCAAAAGCTAACACCGACTCATAGCCCTGCTTATTTTCTTCCACGGGAATAAATTGGATAACCACTAAGGCAATGAGCCCGATAACGCCCAAAATGCGCAAAAATTTAATTGATTTTTTCATTTTTTAAGAATTGAATTATTGATTGTCTGATATCGGCAGCAACCGCCCCTTGCTCGGGGTAAATAACTTGGATAATACCAGGGTTGTTTGGTGTTAAAAAAGGAATGTCATAGCCTTTGAGTAAAAATTCACTGGTCGCCACCCAATAAAGCTGCTGGGGCTCAATAGGTGCATCCCCAATACCCCATTGATCATTTTCAATTGGGTGTAATCCGTAGCGCTGCAGGTAAGCGCCATCTCCTTTTTGTTTTTCGCCATAAGTCAGCACCTGATTCAGCAGGGCGCCGGTCATCTGAACTTTTAAAATGCCATCGCCAAAAGGCAAAACTCGGAAAAAGTCAATGGGCGTAATTTCTCCTTGAAGAAAATCATCAATGCGTATCGAGCCCCCATTAACAAAAGCCCCCTCTAGAGGCGGGTCAAAGCTTTGGGCCATTGCTCTGGTGATGACTTGGCCTAAATTGGTTTGCGTCGATCGACTTTGGGCATCACGACCATCCCAGGCTTCCTCAGTGTAATGGACCACTTTATTTGGTGATTCAGCGACACGACTGACTGCGCGGTGTAAAACCTTGTCCCAACGAGCCACTATTTCCGCTACCTCAGGGTTTTCAGGGGTATGCTCAGTAATGGGTAGAAGCTCAGAATTGATCATAAGTGAATCCAACTTGAAATCATAGGTCAGCTCATGGATATAAATTTGTTTGGCATTGGCGTCAGATTTGGTGATCAGCGTCCTGCCTTGGGGCACATACATATTGTTGTGTTCGTGTCCCCCTAGAATTAAGTCAATATCCGGGTTTTCCTGGGCAATAACTTGATCCATTTCAATATTGACATGGGTCAATCCTACAATTATATCAACCCCCAGTTGTTTTAAGGAATCAACCCCGTACTTGGACTGCTGATACATATCCGCGTAATAAACATAAGGTTTAGGGTTGCTGGGAATAGTCACCCCAAAAAAACCTATATCCAGGGTTTGCCCGGATTCAAGAGCAATGGATAGCTTTTTAATCTCAGGAATTTCTCCCTGAGTCTGGGCAGATTTTCCTTTGGCAAAGGGATAAATCCCTTGATCAGTTTGGTGATAACAATTCGTGTTCACCCAGTCAAAAGTGGACTCATCGAGTCTCTTTTGGAAGTCGTCATAGGACAAATCAAATTCGTGATTACCAAAGGTCGCCATGGTGAAATTCATGGCATTCATCACCTCAACCATTTGCCGGCCTTTGATGCGCTCCCCCTCATACTTTAAGTTGCCTAAAAGCGAGGGGTTGAGAAAATCCCCGGACATGAACAAATAGGTGTTTGGATTTAGGGCTTTGAGGGAATCAACAATATGAGCCACTCTTGCCATACCCCCGTACAAACCACCTCCTAGAGGGGCTATTTCATAAACATCATTGAGTTGGACAAAATAAACTTTTGCCTTTTGCTCTGAGCAACTCATGAGGCTCAAGAAAATTAAGATGTAAGAAAACAACTTCATCAGTGAAAGTTTAAAAATATATCTGAGGCCTTGTTGTAAGCACTTTCAAAGCGGGCCATTTGAACATCGTGCTCGATCTTGTGCTGCGAACAATAACTTAACAATTTTTCTGTAGGCATATTGCCAGTGAGTTCATCTTTGGCCATAGGACACCCCCCAAATCCTTGAATAGCCCCATCAAATCTGCGACAACCTGCACGATAGGCTGCTTCCACTTTTTCGCGCCAAGTAGTTGCTGAAGTGTGCAAATGTGCCCCAAATTCGACTTGAGGAAATTTAGGAATCACCCAGGAAAATAATTCGGTGATCAGCGTCGGTGTTGCGGCCCCAACGGTATCACTAAGTGAAATAATCTTACAACCCAAATCCACGAGGGTTTGGGTCCAACGCGCCACAATTTCTGGACTCCAAGGATCTCCATAAGGGTTCCCAAAGCCCATAGACAGATAAGTCACAACCTCAACCTGGGATTGCTGAGCCAAGCTTAAAATCTCTTTCAGAACAAGCATGGACTCATCAATGGTTTTATGGGTGTTACGCATTTGAAAATTTTCCGAAATTGAAAATGGATAACCGATATATTTAATGGCCTCGTGCTGAACTGCAGCCTGGGCTCCTCTGAGATTAGCCACTATAGCCAGTAGTTTGGTGCTGGTTTGGCGCAAATCCAATCCCGCCAAAACCTCTGCGGTATCCGCCATCTGCGGTATGGCACGCGGGGAGACAAAACTCCCAAAATCAAGAGTGTCAAAGCCACAGCTTAAAAGCGCCTGCAAATAGCGCACTTTTTGATCTGTAGGAATAAAAGTTTTAATGCCTTGCATGGCATCCCTTGGACACTCTATAATTTTAACCCGGGACATGTTTAAAGATACAAAATAGTGCTATGGCCAAAGCACATAAATCCCTAAAAGTGCAAAAATACCCGACTGGATCACCTTGAATGTTTTTGGATGCTCACTGAGCCACTGTCGCAATATTGAAAAGCGATCAGCAAATAGCGCAATTAGCCCAAAAACAAGGGCGGAAATCGAAATAAAAATACCACCAAGAACAAAAAACTGTATCGATTTAGCTAAGGTTTCATCCCACAAAAACGCCGGAAAGAGCGCTATAAAAAACAAAAATACTTTGGGATTGGTCGCGTTTAGAATCACCCCTTTTCGATACCACCAGGCCATGGAGTGCCTTTGAAGGTTTTCCGACTGCAATCCACCACTGGACTTGGCTATAGTGTAAGCCAAATAAAGCAAATAACTTCCTCCACAAATTTTTATAAGCAGTATAAGTTCGGGCCACTGCTCTACAATAGCAACAAAGCCAAAAGCTAAAAGAGCAGTATGCAAAACACATCCACTAAGCAGGCCTAAGGTAATCATCCATCCTGTTCTGGCCCCATAGGCAATGGATTGGGTGGCCACAAATATATTGTCCGGTCCAGGAGTAATGGCTAAAAGAAAACAAGCAATGGCAAAGGCTTCTAACATCACCGGGCTATTTCTGTTGTAAAATAGCGCGATTAATCTCTCGAATAAGTGCCGGCCCTTCATAGACAAAGCCTGTATACAACTGGACTAAGCTGGCCCCTGCCGCTAATTTGTCCAGAGCATCTTGCGCGGTATGTATGCCCCCGACACCAATTATGGGAAAAGCCCCCTTACTTTTTGAAGACAAATAACGAATCACCTCGGTGGCGCACTGGGTGAGTGGTTTTCCACTCAGACCGCCGGTCTCGACTTTATTAGGATGGCTTAAGCCTTCACGATTCAATGTGGTGTTTGTGGCAATGACCCCAGCAATTTTGGTTTGTGCCACGATTTCAATAATATCATCAAGTTGTCCCTGGGTTAAATCCGGGGCAATCTTGAGCAGTATGGGTTTGGGGGCAGTTTTGGCGTTATTGTGATTTTGAAGGGTATTGAGTAAGTCTGTCAGGGGCTCCTTTTCTTGTAAGTCACGAAGATTAGGGGTGTTAGGAGAACTCACATTAACCACAAAATAATCCACTACCTCAAACAAAGCATCAAAGCAAATCAAATAATCATCCACTGCACGCTCATTAGGCGTAACTTTGTTTTTACCGATATTTCCGCCGATAAGCACCTGACCCTTATTGGACTTTAAACGCTCTACCGCATGCGCGACCCCTTTGTTATTGAAGCCCATCCTGTTGATGACTCCTTTGTCCTGCGGCAAGCGAAACAATCGTTTTTTGGGGTTACCCTCTTGGGGTTTCGGGGTAACTGTGCCAATCTCTATAAAGCCAAAGCCAAAATTAGACAACTCTTTATAAGCTATGGCATCTTTGTCAAAACCCGCTGCTAAGCCCACTGGATTGGGAAACTTTAATCCAAAGACCTCACGGGCCAAATCCGGGTGGTTCACATGAAAAATTCGTCTAATCATCGGCCCTAAACCCAAGCAATGCACCAATTTTATCAACCGAAAACTCAAGTGATGAATTCGTTCCGGATCAAACAAGAAAAAAATAGGACGAATAAGTCTTTGATACATAGCGCAGGATTGGTCACAAAATTAGCATTAAAAGCACTAATTTTATAGGCGATTTAAGAATTTTTGGCGGCGGACTTGTCGCTCTTTTTCAAATAAAGCATTCATGATAGCCAAACCACATATAATTGAACGATTTGTTCGGTACGTTACTGTAGACACAGAAAGTGATCCAAATTCGACCACTACTCCCAGTTCTGAGAATCAATGGGACCTGGCCAATGCACTAGTTCAAGAATTAAAAGATATTGGGATGTCCGAGGTCACCATCGATGACAACGCCTATGTAATGGCCACCTTGCCCAGCAATGTCGATCATCATGTACCGACCATCGGTTTTATTTCTCATTTCGATACATCCCCAGATTTTACAGGGGCGAACGTACGTCCTCGAGTCATTGAAAATTACGACGGGAAAGATATCTTACTCAACAAGGAGGAGAATATTGTTCTCTCGCCAAAGGAGTTTGATGACCTGCTGCTTTATGTGGGTAACACCTTGATTGTTACCGATGGCACTACCCTGTTAGGGGCCGATGATAAAGCGGGGATCACCGAGATCATATCTGCTATGGAATACCTCATAAATCATCCAGAAATCAAACACGGTCCTATAAAGGTAGGCTTTACCCCAGATGAGGAAATCGGTCGTGGTGCCCATAAATTTGATGTGGCAAAATTTGGCGCCGATTGGGCCTATACTATGGATGGCAGTCAGATCGGTGAGCTAGAGTTTGAAAATTTTAACGCTGCTGGAGCCAAAGTGACCATCAATGGTAAAATGGTGCACCCGGGTTACGCCAAAGGCAAAATGGTCAACAGCATGTATATCGCCCAGGAATTTATTCAATCCTTACCCTCAGAGGAGACCCCAGAGAAAACTGATGGACGACAAGGATTTTATCATTTGCACCACCTGACTGGCGATGTCGAGCAAACCCAATTACACTATATCATACGCGATCACGATCGAGAGCGTTTTGAGCAGCGTAAAGCGCATATGCGTCAAGTTGCTGAAGCGCTGAACAATGAATTAGGCAGTACGCGCATAACAGTAGAAATCAATGATCAGTATTTCAACATGCGTGAGAAAATAGAACCCATGATGCACATTGTGGACTTGGCTAAAGAGGCCATGGAAGCTGCGGGCATTACTCCCATAATTAAACCTATTCGTGGCGGTACCGATGGGTCGCAACTATCGTTTATGGGACTCCCCTGTCCCAATATTTTTGCTGGAGGGCATAATTTTCACGGCCGCTATGAATACGTGCCAGTGGAGAGTATGATCAAAGCCACTGAGGTGATTGTGAACATCGCCCGCATGGCAGCCCAGGCCAAACACTAATTTTTGTATGAACCCAGATAGGGCGCAAAAATGCAAACAAAAAAAGCCTCCCTGCGGGAGGCTTTTTTAATATCTAAAACGCGACTAATTATTTGGTTTTCAGCTTTTGACTCAATTCCATAGAGATTGCAGAACGCTCAAACTTCATTTTACCAGCCCCTGATTCTAAAATACAGGTCTGCTCATCAGTAAGCTCGAGAACTTTGGCGTGTAATCCACTTTTGGTTACAACTTTATCCCCTTTTTTGAGATCAGCCGCAAACTTTTTTTCTTGCTTAGCACGCTTCATTTGAGGGCGTATCATAAAAAAATACACCACTAAAAACATCAAAATAAGCGGCATAAAGCCTGAAATACTCTCCATAATTATCGCAGTTTATTTACAGCTTATTGTACCTTGATCGGAGAACCTTCGACCGCCCCGTTTTTAGGGTTTACAAAGGCCTTAATGCTGATCATTTCTTTACCTTTTTGAGTATTGGCAGTAATTGTTACTGTTTTGCTCACTTGGTTTTTACCGCTACCGTTGAATTTAACCAACATTTCTCCTGATTCACCTGGAGCGATAGGGGTTTTAGGGTACTGAGGAACAGTACATCCACAAGAGCTTTTGGCATCCACGATAACCAAATCAGCCTCTCCTGTATTGGTAAATGTGAAAACGTGCTCCTGAGCCTCACCTTGGTTGATGGTTCCGAAGTCATAAGAAGTCTCTGTAAATGACATTACAGGATATTTGTCTGCTTGGGTGTCACGCTCTGCGGCAGCCGCTACATTATCTGCACTTACTTTGTCTGCTGCGCTATCTTTACATGAGGTCATACCAAATACCACTAGCGCTGCAAAAAACAATGTCTTTTTCATGATGAAATAGTTTAAAATAGATTAAAATTGATTTATTGACTTAAGGGAGGCCAATTTAGGGATTTTTTCGGGTTTTATCTCAACCCGCGCTCATTTTTGTTGAGTTGATCGTTGGCCATTAAATCCTTGACAATATTGTCTAAAATTCCATTGATAAAGAGACTGCTCTTTGGGGTGGAATATTCCTTGGCGATTTCCAGATACTCGTTTATGGTGACGCGCACGGGTATTGAAGGAAAATGTAAAAACTCACAAATACCCATGTGCAGCATCAAAAGATCTAGATCCGCGATTCGTTCCTGATCCCAATTTGGCGTCTTACCCTGAAGTACTTTTTGCAACTCATCCTGATGTCTGATGACACTGCGCAGGAGTTTTTGACCAAATTGTTGATCGTCCTGATCCTTAAATACACCTAGAGTAAACAACTCATTTGAACGATTCGGCGTAATCTTATTCAGAATTTTAACCATCGCGGTGTTAACCCAAGGAAAATCATCAATCCAAGTGAGGCTTTTATCCTCTATATAATCGTAAAGCTTTTCATCTTGAGCTAAAATCTCTTTGTAGAATCTCAGGATAAAATCACGATCCTGCTCATAACTCGGCTGCTCTAGGGCCAAATAATCTTCGTACCAAGGGGTATCCTTTAGTTTGTTGAACAAAATGATCACATACTCATCATCTTGTTGCCAGTTTTTTAATTTTTTATTTTTCGCAAACGCAGCCAATACCTCGTGATTTGCGATTAAATCAACGAGCTTGTTATTTATGAAGTTTACACTGGGATTGCGCTCATTATCACTGGCAAAGTACTTTTGTTGGGCGCGCTGAGCAAACTTTTCAGCATGCTCGCGGACGGCAACAATCATCAGTAAGAGTAAGGCTTGAAGTTCCTGCATTTGTTCTAAACTCTGGGTTAAGAACTTTTCTTGACCAGATTGATCTTGATCGGCGCTCTGCTGACGGGCATATAGTGTTTGTAATACTTTTACCCGAATGTGTCTTCTGGTCAACATAACTTTAAAGAACTTTGTCTAGTGATTGCAGTAATTGTCGGGCAAATATAAGACTATTGACAATTAATTTCCGTTTTTACGGTCATCTATGCGTTGCTGCGCTACATTAAAAGCAGCCTGATGTGAGGTAATATCCTGATGATGGGACATTTGCAATATTTCAAGGGTCGTTTCGAAAATATGCTCCGTCTTGCGCATGATGTCCGCACGGCCATAGTGCTCTAATTCTGCATAAACATTGATAATCCCTCCTGCATTGATCACAAAATCAGGGGCGTAGACAATACCGCGCTCTTTAAGCATGGCGCCATGACGCTTTTCATCAGCAAGCTGATTATTGGCCGCACCGGCAATTACTTTGGCCTTTATTTGATTGATGGTCTGATCGTTAATGGTCGCTCCTAAAGCACATGGGGCATAAATGTCGACAGGCGCCTCGTACAGATTATCACCTGCATAAATTGTGGCATGATATTTATCCCGAACCACCTCCAGACGTTCTTGATTAATATCTGCGATTAAAACTTTGGCCCCTTCATTGGTCAAATGCTCCACTAGGGACTCACCGACATGGCCAATTCCTTGGACTAAAACCGTTTTATCTTCAAGCAAAGCACTTCCAAAGGCGTGTTGGGCAGCTGCCTTCATCCCCATGAAAACGCCATAGGCCGTAATTGGCGAAGGATTTCCTGCACCGCCTTTTTCTTCAGAAATGCCCGTCACATAAGGGGTTACACTGCGCACCAAATCCATATCAGCGGTCTCCATACCCACATCCTCGGCAGTGATGTAAGTCCCGCCCAATCGGTGTACAAATTCAGCAAACTTCAGCATGAGTTCTGGAGTCTTCTGGGTTTTAGCATCACCGATGATCACAGCCTTTCCTCCTCCGAGATTCAATCCAGTTATTGCAGATTTATAAGTCATCCCACGAGAAAGGCGCAAAACGTCTGTTAAAGCTTCTGCTTCGCTGGCATAGGACCACATGCGCGTCCCGCCCAAAGCCGGGCCCAAAACCGTGCTGTGTACACCGATTATTGCCTTTAATCCAGTATCTTTGTCCTGGCAAAAAACGACTTGTTCGTGGTTGTCAAAGGCCGTGTTACCAAACACGGAAAACGCTGCAGACTGCGTTTTTGGGTCGATAGGGGTTGTTGTCATTTATGAATCCGGTAAAAATTCTGGGCAAAAATACCTAAGAACTGACGATTCTGCAAAGAATTTAATTTTTATTGATAATTTATCAAGTCTAGTCCCGCATGAAAGCACTGCAATACGTTAATAAATTTTTTTACAAATACCGTGGCAGACTGATTGTTGGACTCCTGATAACAGCCATTGCTACAATATTCCGCATTGTAGTTCCGGCCAAAATCGGAGATTCAGTCGATAGCATCAAAGCCTATATCAATGGCACTGTAGATTACTCTGAGCTCACCCAGCTTTTGGCCTGGGACATCGGTATGATTATGGGTGCTGCCTTACTTTCTGGTTTTTTTACTTTTTTAATGCGGCAAACCATAATTGTGGTGTCCCGCAATATAGAATACGATCTGAAAAATGAGATTTTCGCTCAGTATCAAAGGCTGTCCCTGAGCTTTTACAAAAAAAACAGAACTGGTGACCTGATGAACCGAATCAGTGAGGATGTCGGAAAGGTGCGTATGTACGCTGGGCCTGCACTGATGTATAGTACCACTACGATGACCCTTTTTATTGTTGCCATTAGCTATATGTTTTATACCGCTCCTACCCTAACACTTTACGCCATTGCCCCTTTGCCCTTGCTCTCTGTGGGTATCTATAAATTGAGTATTGCCATTCACAAGCGCAGTACGGTGGTTCAAAAATATCTATCGGAACTGACCACCTTTACTCAAGAGCGTTTTAGCGGAATTTCTGTGATCAAAGCCTACAGCCTCGAGGACCGGACTCAGGGAGAGTTTGAGATTTTGGCCAACACCAGCAAGGAAAAAAATATTGATCTCACAAAAGTTCAAGCCTTGTTTTTCCCTCTAATGATACTGCTCATCGGTTTGAGCAATGTTTTAGTGGTCTATATCGGCGGCAAACAATACATCGATGGTCTTATTGATTTTGGGACCATAGTGGAATTCCTGATTTATGTCAATATGCTGACCTGGCCTGTGGCTATTGTAGGCTGGGTCTCCTCAATGGTGCAACAAGCCGAAGCCTCACAAAAACGCATCAACGAATTTTTAAATCAAAATCCCGAAATCGTCAATCAGAGTGAAGAACATCGCCAAGTTCATGGCGCAATAGTTTTTGATCGGGTAAGTTTTACCTATGCCGATACGGGTATTAAAGCCCTGGATGAAGTTTCATTTACGGTGGATCCCGGTGAAACTCTGGCCATTATTGGGCATACTGGCTCGGGCAAATCGACAATTCTTGAGCTGATCGCGCGTCTGTACGATCTGGAGCAGGGTCAATATTTACTGGATAAGGTTCGCGCACAAGAGCATCATTTGGCTGATCTGCGTGGCGCCATTGGTTATGTCCCACAAGATGCTTTTTTATTTAGCGAAAGTATTGCGGAAAATATTCGTTTCGGCGCCAAAGATGCTACCCTTGAGCAAATACAACAAGCCGCCAAAACAGCTTTTGTACACCACAATATCGAAGGATTTGACAAAGGTTATGACACCATTTTAGGCGAACGTGGCATTACCCTTAGTGGCGGTCAAAAGCAGCGCGTGTCCATCGCTCGCGCCTTGATAAAGAACCCAAAAATATTATTATTGGACGATTGTCTCAGTGCCGTCGATACAGAAACTGAGGAAGCTATTTTGAATAATTTATCTAAGATCAAAGAGAAAAAAACTACAGTCATTGTGAGTCATCGCGTTTCAACAGTTAAAAACGCAACAAAGATTTTAGTGCTGGATAAAGGGCGCATAATTCAGCAAGGCACTCATAATGAGTTAATAAAAGAAAAAGGGTACTATAAGGAGCTCTATGAGAAGCAACTCATCGAAAAAGAATTATCTTAAAATTTTTGAAGATTTGGTTTTTTTTTAGATTTTTGAGTGACAACCATACCTTATAATACCAATAAAATGAACCAGCAGCTCTCTTCAAATAAAGAGGAAATTTATTCAAAAGTAATGCGTGCGGGGCGGCGCACCTATTTTTTTGACGTCCGTGAAACCAAAGCAGGAGACTATTATCTCACCATTACAGAGAGTAAGAAATTCACGAACGACGATGGGTCTTTTCATTACAAAAAACACAAAATTTATCTCTACAAAGAGGATTTTGTAGAATTCAAAGAACACCTGGTCGATATGATTGATTATGTCATCGATGCCAAAGGTGATGAAGTCATCAGCGAGCGTCATCAAAAAGATTATAAATCAGAAGATTATCAGGAGCAAGAGCACAACGGGTCAAGTGCCTCTTTTACTGATGTCAATTTTGACGACATATAGCCTTGAAATAATACTGGATATTCATAGATAAACCGCCCTATTTGAGGCGGTTTTTTTATCTTTAGTAAGTTGAAAAAAACCGCCTTATGACAAAATATCTGTTTTTTAGTCTCTTTTTAGTTTTCGGGGTTTTGACCCATGCGCAAGAAGTGGAATTATCCTACTATTTGCCGGCAAACATTAATTACAATCCAGATATTCCCACACCTGAGCAGGTAATCGGTCATCAAGTCGGCAGCTGGCACGTTACCCATGATCGTCTGTCGCGTTATATGGAGGTTTTAGCTCAGGTAAGCCCGCGAATGAGTATTGAAAAACGCTCAGAAACCTATGAAGGCAGACCCCTTTGGCTACTTACCGTTACTGCGCCTGAAAACCAGAGTCGACTCGCACAAATAAAAGCGGATCGAGAAAGGCTCCTAGAAGGAAAAAGTAATCAAACAGATATCGAGCGGCTCCCCATAGTGTTGTATCAGGGGTTTTCCATACACGGTAATGAGCCCAGTGGAAGCAACGCCGCCTTACTTTATGCCTATTATCTAGCCGCAGCACAGGGCCCTGAAATAGAAAACGCCCTGGCCAATAGTGTCATCCTGCTCGATCCATCGTTTAACCCGGATGGCCTGCAACGCTTTTCCACATGGGCTAATATGCACAAAAGTCAAAACATTAATCCCGATCCTAACGATCGAGAATACAGTGAGGTTTGGCCTGGTGGTCGCACGAACCACTATTGGTTTGACCTCAACAGAGATTGGTTACCCAGTCAACTTCCGGAGAGCCAAGCCAGAATTAAAACCTTTCATCAGTGGCACCCTAATGTGCTGACCGACCATCATGAAATGGGCACGAACTCGACCCTCTTTTTTCAACCTGGCATACCGACCCGAACCCATCCACTAACCCCAAAATTAAATCAAGAATTGACCCGTGCTATTGGCAAATATCATGCTGGAGCCCTGGATAAAATCGGGAGTTTGTATTATTCAGAAGAAGATTACGACGATTTTTATTACGGTAAAGGCTCGACTTTTCCCGACATTCATGGCGGTATTGGAATTTTATTTGAGCAAGCCTCTTCTCGAGGGCACGCTCAAGAGAGTGACAACGGGATACTTACATTTCCTTTTACTATAAGAAACCAATTTACAGCAGCCTTATCGACACTGCAGGCCGGTATCGCATTGAAAAGTGATTTAATTACCTATCAGCGTGATTTTTACCGTGATCTTCGCCAAAACAAAGGCAGTGACCAAGTGTATTTAGTACAAGACGCCTTTGATTCTGCCAAAATGAAAGCTTTTGTGGCGCTTTTAGAACGACAAAAAATAGACGCATTCCGACTCAAAGAAGCTCTTCGCGTTGAGGGCCAAAGTTATTTACCGCAATACACTGTGGCCATCCCAAAAGATCAAAAACAGAGTAGCCTGATCGAGGCGATGTTTGAACGCAGAACAAAGTTTCAAGACAGTCTTTTTTACGACATCAGTGCTTGGAGTCTCCCCCTAGCCTTTAATTTGGATCACGCCAGTGCGCGCGTTAAAGAATTAGGTCCAAAAATAACCTCATCAGACTTCTCTCATAGCGCCAAACCTTTAAATAAAAGTTATGCCTATGTACTAGAGTGGGAAGATTATCTCAGTCCTAAAGCTTTGAACTATTTATTAGAAAAGGATGTTCGGGTAAAAGTGGCCATGCGACCATTTGGTCTGGGTAATCAAACTTTTGACTACGGTAGCCTTTTAATCCCCGCAACTAACCAGAATAAAACGCCGGACGAAATTTTCGAGCTCATGCAAAAATTAAATGAGCGGCATAAAATACACGGCCTTTCAACTGGGGCAACACGTGGAATGAATTTGGGCAGTTCTGATTTTAAGACCTTAAAACCACAAAAAATCGCTTTACTGGTAGGCCCTGGTATTAACCCCTACGACGCCGGTGAAATTTGGCACCTCTTGGACACCCGCTACGACATCAGAGTGACCAAACTCGATGTATCAGAATTAGGGCGTAAAGATTTAAGTCGATATACCAGTATTATCATGCCTGCGACCTGGGGACGTGGCCCAGAGGGCACTGCGGCCAAAGCTATAAAGTCATGGATAGAGCAAGGAGGACATTTAATCGGTTTTAGGTCTTCAGCCTATTGGATTAACAATAATGAACTTTTAGATCTCAAACTATTGAATGCCGAAAAAACAGGACAGCAGGCCACTTTCGAACAGCAGGAACGCTACCGCGGCGCGCAAGTAATCGGTGGGGCTATTTTTCAGGCGTCTGTAGATCGCTCTCATCCCATTAACTTTGGTTATAAAAAAAGTAGCTTACCGCTGTTTCGCAATACAACTATCTTTTTGGCGCCCGAGACTAGCGCCGCGGACAATCCTATTTTATACACCAAAAATCCACTCCTCTCTGGGTACATATCTCAGGAGAACCTTGATGTATTATCCGGGAGTAGTGCTTTTAAAACAGCCCGAAAAGGCCGTGGTAGAGTCAGTTATTTTACCGATAACACAAACTTTAGAGCTTTTTGGTACGGCACCAATAAACTCATGATGAACGCCCTGTTTTTTGGCGACCAAATGTAAGTTTGACAATAGTTTGGTGGTTTTATCCGACTTTGACCAATTCAACGTCAAAGATCAGTGTAGCATTTGGGGGAATTACCCCTCCAGCACCGCGCGCACCATATCCTAAATGACTTGGGATCACAAATCGGGCTTTGTCGCCTACTTTAAGCAGCAGAATGCCTTCATCCCAGCCCGGGATTACATTGCCTTGCCCTACAGGAAACGAAATTGGATTACCACGTTTAAAACTGTTGTCAAATTCTTTGCCATCGGCAAACATACCTTTATAATGAACCGAAACATTTTGGCCAGCAGTGGGTTGGACACCATCTCCTTTTTGAATAATTTGATAGCGCAAACCGCTTTCTGTCTGAGTGAATCCTTCGGACAAGCTCTGTAATAGATCTTGCTCAGCGCGTTTTGCGGCAGCCTCACGCTCTGCCTTAGCCCCGTTAAACTGACGAAATGCCTCTACAGCATTCCAGTTTTCAGCCTCCGCACCCACACGAATAATTTCTAGGCGCTCCAGCACATCGTTTTGGGCAATTTTATCAACGACCTCTTGACCTTCTACCACTCGGCCAAAGACCGTGTGCTTGTTATCTAACCAAGGCGTGGCGACATGGGTAATAAAAAACTGACTTCCATTAGTACCTGGTCCTGCATTTGCCATGGATAATACACCTGGGCCGTCGTGTTTTAGTTCTGGGTGAAATTCATCGTCGAATTGATAGCCAGGGCCTCCAGCGCCCGTACCTTGAGGATCCCCCCCTTGAATCATGAAGTCAGCGATTACGCGATGAAAGTTTAACCCATCGTAATAAGGTGTTCCTTGCTTTTTGGCTTGATTCTCGAGCTGTCCTTCTGCCAAGGCGACAAAATTACCTACTGTACCTGGGGTTTTGTCGTGGGTTAACAGTACATCTATATTGCCTTTGCTGGTGTGAAAACGAGCGTATATTCCATTATCCATGTCTACAATTATTAGTGAGCGGGCAAAGGTAGTATATGCCTGAGGGATATACAAAGAAAAAAGGGAGCCGACCAAGACTCCCTTTCACAACTAACGACCAAAAATTAAAATCTAAATTACCGATTTTAATATTTTTCAATGCCTGACAGTCAAACGACAGTACATTGTTGTATTATTAACTACAGTTCAAAGATGCGTCAAAAACCCCTGACAGGCTCCTCAATTTTTGACCAGTTTATATTTATTTTTAACCTGTTGATTTCAATCATTGACGCAAATAGTTAAAATAACATATAAATTGGTTAAATTTATCCACACCTTGCCATTGTTGGCTTTGGTACTTTTATAGAGCTATGAAAAAAAATCCACAATTTGAAGCGATTGCCCCAGCCCCGGGCAGTTCACTCTACATTGAAAACCTAAGAGATTTCAATGCCGCAAATCCCTCGTCTTGGCATTATCACCCTGAAATGGAAATCGTGTACATAAACGGAGGAAGTGGTAAGCGACATATTGGCAACCACATTTCTTATTACAATGATGGAGATTTAATTTTTATTGGTGCTTCCCTACCACATTTTGGTTTTACTAATCATCTGACCAATAATAAAAGTGAAATCGTGATCCAAGCTCGGGAAGATTTCCTCGGACCAGAATTTTTTGATGCGGCAGAATTCGTGGCAGTAAAACAGCTGCTCAAACGCAGCAAACAGGGAATCGTTTTTTCTGAAAACACAAAAAAACGTTTAGGTCCTAAAATAGAGCAACTCATAGAAATGAATCCCTTCGAAAAGTTAATTAACTTTTTATCGCTACTGAACGAGCTCGCTCAGGCCAAAGATTACACCTTGCTCAATGCCGACTCAATAATTTTAGAGACCAAACCCCAAGATGCGGCACGACTCGATGTCATCTATAGTTTTGTCAGTCAAAGTTTTACCAGACAAATCAGTCTGAGTGAAATGGCCGATAAAGTCAGCATGACGCCTCAGGCCTTCAGCCGTTATTTTAAGAATAAAACGGGCAAAACTTTCATACAATTTGTCACTGAATACCGAGTCACACACGCCTGCAAACTTCTGGCTGAGGGCTCCCTGAGTATAACCGATGTGTGTTTTGAATCCGGATTCAATAACTTCTCACACTTCAACAAGACTTTTAAAAGTCAAACCGGCAAAAGCCCCTCGCATTACCGAAATGCTTTAAGACAAATCCTTTAATTAAGCCTTAATTTAATATTTGGTAGAAATAAAAAAAGGCATTCTTGATGAATGCCTTTTTTGTTATTTCAAAATCAGTGATGACTATCTATATTTGACTTAGTGCCGAATACAAATTATTTAGACCACTCTGCAATAGACTTTTTATTCATGGCCACATAATCTTGGTTACCTGCTTTTTGAGCCAGGTCCAAAGATTGTTCCGCTGCCTTTATCGCCCCCTTTTTGTCCCCTGCTTTAGCGTAGATCAGGGACTGTTGACGGTAGTACCAGTAGGCTGGACTCTTACTCATTGCGATAGCCTTGTCTATCCAGGTCTTGGCTTTATTAATGTCCTTATCGGCATTTAAAAAATAAACGGCAGCCTGATAGTAATCCCTATCTGTAGGCCCATTCATGGTGCGTTCGATACTGCTCATTACTGCGGATTCCGTATCAAAGCTAAAGGGAACAGAAACGGCAACATTTTCCCAGGTAAAAGTTAAATCAGCACCATTATCACTCACCTGATCAATCGAAATTGTGAAACTCTCCACGGCTTGGCTTAAGCTCTTTGGAGTAGCCTTATACTGGGCAGCAATTTTATCGGTATCCCAATCCCCCGGTAGGCCCCAATTCTCAGTATCAGTATAAAAATAAATAGTCCACTGATCTGCAGAAGGAACAGAATAAAGAGCATAAGTTCCCGCCTTTAGGGTTGTAGCCCCCACAGTAGCATCACTATTAAAAGTCACGAGTGTGTTTTTATTTGCACCAGTGCGCCAGAGTTTGTCCATGGGTACCAAATCACCAAAAATAGTACGCCCGCGCATGGCAGGTCGGGAATAGGTCAAGGTCACACTACTCAATCCAACACTCTGAGTTAAGGTTTGTTCTGGAGAAGCCGCTGGCGTTTGTATTTGAGCCATGGAACCAAAAGAAAACGCTATTAGAATAAAAAATGAGCTAATTAAGTTTTTCATGTCGTATAAGTTTTTGACGAATATAGCGCACTCTAGGAAAAGATTCGTTAATAAAACGATAAATCCGCTCAATGATTTTGTTTAATCTTTTAACTGTTTTGTTAAACAATTGTATCTTTACAAAAAAATTGCTTTGTACACTTTCCACAGAACTCAAAACCTTCCTATAACGCTCGATCGCGCCTGGGATTTTTTTTCTGATCCAAAAAACCTAAAGACCATAACCCCAGATTATATGGGGTTTGACATCGTTGCTGGCGCAGATCGTCGGATGTATCCCGGTCAGATTATTGAATATAGAGTATCTCCACTTTTAGGCATTAAAACCAAATGGGTTACCGAAATCACCCATGTGGTCCCCAAAGACTATTTTGTGGACGAACAGCGCTTTGGGCCTTACACACTTTGGCACCATAAACACTTTTTTACCGAAATTCAGGGGGGTGTGGCCATGGAAGATCTCATTCATTACAAAGCGCCTTTAGGGGCTTTAGGGGCTTTGTTTACTCCACTTATCGTCACGCCTAAACTGGAGGAAATATTTAATTATCGAACACAAAAACTCACCGAACTTTTCGGTAACCACTCATGAAAAATATATTAATTATCGGGGGATCATCAGGCATTAGCGCCGCTGTCGCTCAACTCTGTATCGAAAAAGGAAACACCGTTTACACAGCATGCCGCACAAGGCCTGAAATTTCCTCGGTCCATCATATTCCATTTGATGTGCTGGACCCGCAAGCCAATTTAGAAGGACTGCCTGATCGATTAGACGGCTTTGTTTATGCTCCTGGAAGTATTAATCTAAGACCCTTTCGCGCACTTAAGCCTGAGGCCTTTGCCGCAGATTTCGAAATCAATACCATGGGTATAATCCGTTGCCTTCAAGCTGTGCTGCCCAAATTACTCAACAGTCCTCAAGCCAGTATAGTGGCTTACAGCACAGTAGCCGTACAACAAGGCATGCCTTTTCACGCCTCAGTAGCTGTAGCTAAGGGAGCCTTAGAAGGATTGACGCGTTCACTGGCCGCTGAATACGCACCCAAAATTCGAGTGAATGCCATTGCGCCTTCACTGACCAATACACCCCTAGCCGGTAAGTTGTTGTCCAGCGATGAAAAGATTGAAAAAATGAATGAGCGTCATCCACTAAAACGCGTAGGTACTCCTGAGGATTTGGCAAATTGCACTTATTTTTTACTCTCTGAGGACTCTTCATGGATGACAGGTCAAGTAATCGGACTTGACGGTGGTATGGGCGCTCTTAGGCTAAACTAAGTTCAAATAAATCAATCCAAAAAATCAATGAGTTCAGCTAACAACCCAGACTTACTCTCTGAGAGCCCGTCCCCACAAAATGGGAATAACGCCACAGTCCAGGTCAATGTTTTTTGGTTTAGACGAGATCTCAGACTCTATGATAATCACGGATTAAGCAAGGCACTCCGCGGATCATTTCCGGTTGTGCCTATTTTTATCTTTGACCGTAATATATTGGATTCTTGTGCCCGGGATGATGGTCGGGTAAGTTTCATCCACCAGCAACTCACCAAAATAAAACAAGAGCTTCAATCATGGGGCAGTGATTTAAAGGTATTTTACGGGACCCCCATCGAGGCTCTGGATCAATTACGACAGAACTTTAGTGTTCAGCACCTGATCAGTAATCGCGACTACGAACCTTATGCATTGGATCGGGATAAAGCCATTATGGCCCATTGCCAAAATCAAAATATAGGCTTTCATCAATTTAAAGACCAAGTCATTTTTGAAACGAATGAAATCGTTAAGGACGATGGTAAGCCTTATGTGGTGTACACCCCTTATAGCAAAAAATGGCTGGCGCAACTACAGAACAACGGATCGCTTAAAGCATATGACATAGAGCCTTATAAAGATAAGCTGCTTTGCACCTCATTTGGCCCGATGCCCAGTTTGGCGCAAATGGGTTTTATCTCGAGTGATCACAAGGTCTTGCCTTACGATTACAGTCAAAGTATGGCACAGAGCTATGCCGCCAAAAGGAATTTTCCAGGACAGACCAAAGGCACCTCAAAACTCTCCCCCCACCTGCGCTTTGGTACTGTAAGTATCCGTCAAATCGTAACGGCCTTGAGACCGATAAAGGACATCACCCTGCTTAAAGAACTGATTTGGAGAGAGTTTTTCATGCAAATACTTTGGCATTTCCCGCATACGGTGACCCAATCTTTTAAACCACAATACGACCGCATACAGTGGCGCAATGACCCCGAAGAGTTTGAGGCTTGGAAAAATGGTCAAACGGGCTACCCACTGGTAGACGCCGGGATGAGAGAACTCAATAGAACCGGATATATGCACAACCGAGTACGAATGCTCGTGGCCAGTTTTTTGTGCAAACATCTACTGATCGATTGGCGCTGGGGCGAAGCATATTTTGCTGAAAAATTATTGGATTACGAATGTTCCTCGAATGTCGGTAACTGGCAGTGGGCCGCGGGAAGTGGCGTTGATGCTGCCCCCTACTTCAGAATTTTCAACCCTATGACTCAGGTTGACAAATTTGACAAACAAAAAACCTATATCAAAAAATGGGTGCCAGAGTGCGACCTCCCGCGCTATGTGAAACCCATAGTAGACCATAAAATGGCACGAGAGCGTTGTCTTGAAACCTATAAGACTGCGCTTAATTAGCAGCCTCTACACGAGTGATTTTTGCGCCGATTGCACGCAGACGCTCGTCTATGTTTTGGTATCCACGATCTATTTGTTCGATATTTTGGATCACACTAGTCCCCTCCGCAGATAATGCGGCAATCAGCAAAGAGACCCCGGCTCTAATGTCTGGGGAAACCATGTTAGTCGCCTTTAAAGATGAGGTAAAATCATGACCAATTACTGTGGCACGATGGGGGTCACAAAGGATGATTTTTGCGCCCATATCGATAAGCTTGTCCACAAAGAACAATCGGCTTTCAAACATTTTTTGATGAATCAAAACACTGCCTTTGGCCTGTGTACAGGTCACCAAGACAATACTCAATAAATCTGGGGTAAAACCTGGCCATGGAGCATCTGAAATGGTCAAAATTGATCCATCCATATCGGATTGGATCTCATAGGAATCTTGTTGCGGAATAAAAATATCGTCGCCCTTGCGCTCTAGTTTGATGCCCAGTTTTCTAAAGGTATCTGGAATAAGTCCTAGATTGTCCCAAGAGACATCTTTAATGGTAATGCTACTGCGGGTCATCGCCGCCAAACCAATCCAACTCCCGATTTCAATCATATCGGGCAAAATGCGATGCTGGCAACCACCGAGTCGATCTACACCTTGGATCACTAGCAAATTAGAGCCAACCCCCTGTATATTGGCGCCCATGGATTGAAGCATACGACAGAGCTGCTGTAGGTAAGGTTCACAAGCGGCATTGTATATAGTGGTGGTGCCTTTTGCTAAAACTGCCGCCATTAGAATATTTGCTGTCCCAGTCACCGAAGCTTGATCCAAGAGCATATAAGTTCCTGTTAAACCATCGGGGGCTTCAACGCCATAAAATCGCTCGTGCTTGTTATATCTGAAGCTCGCCCCTAGTTTTATAAATCCTTCAAAATGAGTATCTAAACGACGACGACCAATTTTGTCGCCACCGGGACGAGGAATATAGCCCTTGCCGAATCGTGCCAATAAGGGTCCGACAATCATTATTGAACCGCGTAGGCTACTGCCCTCTTTTTTAAACAACTCTGATTCTAAGTAATCTAAATCTAGGTCATCGGCTTGAAATCGATAAGACCCCGTGGAAAGCGCCTCTACTTTTACCCCTAGGTGGGTTAATATGGTGATGAGTTTGTTGACATCAATAATGTCCGGAATATTATCGATCACCACAGGCTCATCCGTCAGCAAGACAGCACATAAAATCTGAAGCGCCTCGTTTTTAGCGCCTTGTGGACGAATCTCACCAGAGAGCTGATGTCCTCCTTCAATGTGAAAAGTACCCATATTATTCTAATTAATAGCGCTTACGCCCGCGGCCCGACTTATGCGTTTTTTTGACAAAACGCTTTTTGGTTTTTATGAAATCCGTAGCTTGGGTCAAGTCCTCTTCGCTGTTTTTAAGATTTAATTTACCCTCTGAAAGTTCAAACAAATGGTTGAAAATTACTTGGTCCTCAACAGTATCCTTATTCCAGTTTAAAAAACTTTTTTTCATGTGGTTGGCAATGGTGATCACCAATGCATCCTTTTTATCTCCATCCTCCCATTTAATGGCCACATCGATCATTCTTTTGATATTGTTGCCGTAAAATCGATATTTAGGAAAGTTTTGAGGGTAGGCCAAGGGCTGAGGACGTTCGGCTAATTCTTCTGGAGAAGGCATGGGATAAGGCGCATCAACATCGAGTTTAAAATCTGAAATCATAAATAGTTGATCCCATAACTTGTGCTGAAAATCTGGCACATCGCGCAGATGTGGATTCAAATTACCCATTACAGCAATAATGCTTTGGGCACATTTGTTGCGTTCTTCGCGGTCTTCAAGGGCGACCGCTTGATTGACCATTTTTTGTATATGACGTCCATATTCTGGAATAATCAGCTGTTCGCGCTCGGTATTGTATTCTAAATTATCTACTAACATAGTGGTATTCTCAATCAAAAAAATAGAGGAAAATCAGGGTTTACTGATAGTGCAAAGTAATCATTTTATAAAGAAATGACCCCCTCCACTGCAGAAACTTCCTGATATTTTTGCACTACAGCCTCAGGAGAGGCCATGGTTAAAGTAACAGAAATGCTGCTGTAGTTCCCTTTGGATGAATTCTTAATACGGATTTCGGCTTGGGCGGGGTCAAAAAATGCACAAACCGCCTCGATACGCTCCTCAATGCCTGGCACAATAAACTTAAACATATAAGTTGCAGGCCAAGACCGATCATCAGCCAGTTGCTGGCTTAATCTCTGATAAAATTCCTGGGATTTTTGGTCGGACATAAGCGTGATTAACGAATTCAAGGCAAAGATAGCGGAAGCCTTCAAGAATAACTAACTTTGCATTGGTCTTTAGTTTTTTTTCATGTCTTTAAAAATAGTCCTAACCGGTGGGCCAGGTACCGGAAAAACCACCATAATGAATCAGCTCGACACACTCGGGCATGTATGTCATCACGAAATTTCAAGACAAATTATACTCCAGGGGCAAAAAAACGGAGTAGACCAGTTATTTTTAGAAGACCCCCTAGCCTTTAGCCAGGCCCTATTTCAAGGACGAAAAGCTCAATACCTCAAGGCCCATAATACGGCAAATGAAAAAGTCAAGACAGCAATTTTCTTTGATCGGGGCTTACCGGATGTTGTGGCGTATATGGACTACCTCAATCAGCAATCCCCTGCAGAATTTTTGAAGGATTTGGAAAACCACCGTTATGATTACGTGTTTATCTTACCGCCCTGGCAAGCCATTCACACTCAAGACAATGAGCGTTATGAGTCTTTTGATCAGGGACAAAAAATTCACCAACACATCGCTAAGCGTTATGAGCAATTGGGCTATGCGCCCATTGTCGTGCCGACCGGCCCTGTGCTTGAGCGCACTGATTTTATTTTAAATAAATTAAACCTCTGATGAGCTCGAGCCCCGAACAACTATTAAATCAGTATTGGGGTTACCCCTCTTTCCGAGCACCTCAAGAGGACATTATAAGGCAGTTAATTTCAGGGCGAGATGTTTTGGCCATTCTGCCCACAGGTAGCGGTAAATCCCTTTGTTATCAGGTGCCAGGGCTGCATCAAGAAGGGGTCTGTGTGGTGATCTCTCCTTTGGTAGCGCTCATGGAAGATCAGGTAAAGGACCTTACCAATCGCAATATCAAGGCGGTTGCCCTGACAGGACCTCAACCACCAGATGAAATTACACGGATATTTGATCTGTTCAGACATGGGGGCTATAAATTTCTTTATTTGGCACCCGAGCGGCTGAAGCAGGATTTAGTCCTGGATTTTCTAAAAACAATTCGGATCAATTTATGGGCTATTGATGAGGCCCATTGTATTGCTCAATGGGGATTCGATTTCCGTCCAGCCTATCAACAACTCAGTGTGATAAGAGAACTCCATCCCATGGTGCCTATCCTGGCGCTCACAGGAACAGCAACACAGGAAATAACTGCAGAAATCATCAGCGCTCTGGGGCTTAAAACCCCTGAATTGTATAGCCGCAGTTTGATTAAAGAAAATATTCAGCTGCTCATTGAACAAAGAGAAGACGTCCTAGGACGTATAAGTGCCCTAGCTAAGGCGCAAAAAGGTTCGGGGATTGTCTATGTGTCCACGAGAAAACAAAGTGAAACTTTCGCCAGAAGCCTTAAGAGCGAGGGATTAGATACCGCTTATTTTCACGGAGGTATGGATCAAAAACAGAAACAAAAAGCCCTTGAGGTTTGGCTGTCCCGCCCAGCTCAACTCATGGTGGCTACAAGCGCCTTTGGCATGGGGATTAACCATGCAGGGGTGCGTTATGTGATCCACAGCTTCATCCCTGATTCCATAGAGAGTTATATTCAGGAAGTCGGGCGCGCTGGACGTGATGGTCTGCCTGCGCAAGCCTGGGTAATTTATCATCTGCAAAGTATTGATCAATTCAAGCGGCGAAAAAACAATCAAATAATCAAGTCTGAAGACCTAAAGCAGTTTTATCGCCATTTGAGCAATTATTTTCAGGTGGCCTATGGAGAGGGCCAAGGCAACAGTTTTGGATTAGCTGTGGGAGACTTTTGCAATACCTATCACCTAAATCCCACTAAGGCCCTTACCACGCTTAATATCCTGGAACGCATCGGCATCATTAATTTGAAACATCAATACGGCAGCAAGACACGTCTTCAGTTTACCGCCGATAACAACACTTTGAACCAAGCCCTGGACCAAAATCCGGGCGCAGGGCTCATAGGGCGCAATATATTGAGGATTTACGGAGGTGTATTTCAAGGCAAAATATCCATTGATCTTTATCAACTAGCGCGAAAAACCGGGGTGAGTGTGGATCAAATCAAGGATGCGCTGCATTGGATGGAAAAACGAGAATTAGTGGATCTCGAACATTTACAAACAGATCTGCAACTTACCTTTTTAGTGCCACGAGAAGATGCGCGTAGCATTAACCCCCATAAATCAATTATCGAGCGACATGCCAAACGCATTGAGTTGCAGCAGCGCGATGTTTTGGCTCTATTCCAAAGGTCGCAAGACTGCTTAAAAAAGACCCTGGCCCACTATTTTGGTCAGCCCCTAAGAGAGGATTGTGGCATGTGCACGAATTGTTTTAAGAAAAATAAACAATCTAAAACTAGCGCGGGAGAGGCGATCGAAGAGCTCATTATTAGCCTACTTAAAGACCAAAGTCTCACCATCGCTGAGCTGAGAGAAAACATTACCTTTGACCCCGAGGATATTGACGACGTTTTGACCTATTTATATCATCAGCAGAAAATAGATATCGATGCGGTCAATAGATACTATTTAAAATGAAAGATAAGTTGCGTATAGTATTTTTGGGAACTCCCGATTTCGCTGTTGGGGTATTGAATGCATTGGTTAAAGGCGCCCACAATGTAATTGGAGTGGTTACCGCTCCAGACAGGCCTTCAGGACGTGGTCGTAATCTGCAAGCCAGTGCCGTAAAAAATGCAGCACTAAAGCACGGGTTAGACCTCTGGCAACCTGAAAGTCTTAAAGACCCAGAATTTTTAAATGAGCTCCAAGGATTAAATCCAGATGTCTTTGTGGTTGTCGCCTTTCGGATGCTCCCCGAAGTTTTATGGCGTATTCCTAAACAGGGTACTTTTAATTTACACGCATCACTATTACCGCAATACCGTGGGGCAGCGCCTATTAATTGGGCCATCATCAATGGAGAGACAAAAACAGGAGTGACGACTTTTTTTATCGATCACCAAATTGATACTGGAGCCATTATTCAAAGTAGATCATGTCCTATTGAACCGGATGATAATGCCTCTAAATTGCATGATAAACTCATGGAGCTGGGCACTGAATTAGTCCTGAGTACTCTAGAAGCCATAGCGCAAGGACAAGCAAAACCTCAACCCCAAGAATCGCATAGTGCCCTGAAGAGTGCTCCAAAACTTCATCCCGAAAACACCAGAATAAATTGGGATCAATCCGCTGAAAAAATCCTCAATCTAATTCGTGGACTTGATGCCTACCCAGGGGCATGGACTAACTTAATGCACCAAGGAGAGGTGTTTAAAGTCAAGATATATGAGGCCCAGAAAACAGGCCTTGAGGCAAGCTCAACTCCAGGGCAAATTCATTTCGACAAAAAAGGACTTTATGTTCATTGTCAAGATCAACAAATCGCGATTAATTCAATACAGCTTCCCGGAAAGAAAAAAATGCCGATTCAAGCACTCATGAATGGGTTTAGTTTTGAAAAGGAGGACAAATTCGTGTAAACCCTTGTCATTACTGAATTAGCGAAAAATTAAGCTAATTGTTCTTACTTTATCAACAAAGGGCTTGATTTATTAACAAAAATAGCGTTTTCCCGCGTGTTTCCTTGCGTGGCTGGATTATCCCGTTAAATTTGTAAAGCAATTATATGCAAGTTTAACCAAAATTTTAATTTAAATTTTATCGTATGAACAAATCTGATTTAATCGACGCAATGGCTGCAGATGCTGGCATCACTAAAGCGGCAGCTAAAAAAGCATTAGAATCTTTCCTTGGTAACGTTTCAGGATCATTGAAAGGTGGAAACCGTGTTTCTCTTGTTGGATTCGGATCTTGGTCAGTATCTAAGCGTGCTGCCAGAGAAGGAAGAAATCCTCAAACTGGAAAAACCATCAAAATTGCAGCTAAAAACGTTGTAAAATTCAAGGCAGGCTCTGAGCTTTCAGACAGCGTGAATTAATCATTTTGATGTAGAAAAATATACCCTGCCTCGGCAGGGTTTTTTTATACCTGAAAATCAAATAGTTGGAGATGTCATTTATTTGGCGTAGCTTTAATATATGACACCTGACCAAAAAATTAAACCCTTAAAGGGTTATCTGCTTATTGCAGAACCTTCCATTATCGGCGACTTATCCTTTAATCGCTCCGCTATTCTACTGGCAGAACACAATGATGAAGGTTCCATTGGTTTTATTTTGAATAAGCCCCTGAGGTATGACCTCAATGACTTAGTTCCTGAGGTTGTTCCAGAAATTCCTGTATTCAATGGCGGACCTGTAGAACAGGACAATCTGTATTTCATCCACAATGCTCCTGAACTTATTGACAACAGTGTCTATATAGATTTTGGCATATATTGGGGCGGTGATTTTACCCAAATAATAGAGTTGCTCAATAGCGGTTCACTGTCCAATGACCAAATACAATTTTTCTTAGGCTATTCAGGCTGGGGACCAAACCAACTTGAAGAAGAATGGCAACAAAATAGTTGGCTGGTTATGCCTAATGATTTGCACTCGGATCAAATCGTAAAAACCGATCAAAATTATTGGCGCAATACCATGAATGCCCTCGGCGGCGCATACGCCATGTGGTCCAATGCTCCTGAAAATCCTACAATGAATTAGTGGGTAAATTTAAACTCCGACGAAAAACAGATTATTTGCTCTAACTAGATTTCGCACTCAACCCGGCATAATCGTTTAACTTCTGGGTGAGCTCGGAGCTTATTTTTCGAGTGTACTGCTTTTTACGATACTGAGTTATGGGCTGAATCCCGGAAATCACGTTAGTGAAAAACAGCTCATCGGCCTTTTGTAGTTCAAATGGTGAAATCGATTCTTCAGTCAGTACGTAATCCGGATGTTTGGCTAAAATTTCCATCATAACACCGCGCATAATCCCTTTGAGACAACCATCAGCAAGTGGCGGTGTTTTGATTTTATACTTGTCCACTAAGAATAAATTACCGCTTATACCCTCTACAACTTGTTTGTTATGATTCAAAAGTAAACAGCTTTGGTAGTCGTTTTCTTGAGCATAAACTCCGGCCAAAACATGAATCAACTTATTGTTGGTTTTCAGCTGCTGAAGCATACCCGTATTTACATAGTGGTCTTTGTACAAATCTACCACATAGCTACTTTCATTTAATGAGTACAAGCTGTCGTTGAGCGGCTCAGTGAAAATACTGTATGAAACGCCCTCTGAAGTAGGCCTGTAGCGCCCACCCCAATCACGCCAAACAAGAATTTTTACGCGAAATGCATTTGCTCCGCTCTGTCCTTTGAGGGTTTTATTAACCTCACTTTGAAAAAATTCTGGAGTCCAGTGCATGGGAATTTCCATACGCATCAAACGCATAGAGGCCATTAAACGCATATAATGAGCTTCAGCAAACAAGATTCTGCGCCCCACGACCTTCATAGTCTCGAACAGCGCGTCACCATAATGTAACCCCCTGTTGTACAAGTCGGGTGACATTTGGTCTTGCGTCAGTATGGTCCCGTTAAAATTTATCATAAAAAAAGCCACCCTAAGGTGGCACAAATATAAGGCAAAGCCCTATTAGGCACTGCCCAAAATATGTTTAAGATTCGCAATCATATTTTCCCAAAGCATTTTACCCTCTTCCACTTCGTCCTCTTCGGCAAAATCGGTAATCATTAATGAAACGTCTTTGGTAATGTCGTCAACTTGAATACGGAGTTCAAAGAAATAATCAGTGTCTTCATCATCGACCCATCTGAATTTAATGCGTTCCCCACTTTTTTTTCCTAAAAGTTTGGCCTGTTCTTCACTACCCTCCCAGATAAAAGTAAAGAGTTGACCGCGGGAATTCACATTGTCCGCGTACCACTCACTCATGCCCGAAGGTGTCGAAATATATTGGTACAAGAGCGATGGCGATACATGTATCGGAAATTCCATCTCATATTTTACCTTGCGCTCCATAATTGAACTTTTGCAATGAGGCAATATAGATATTAATTCTATTTTGCCAAAAACTGCAGGAATTATTTTTAGGTAATTTTTTTGATGGCCCAATACGGCTAAAATCAAGTGGATGCAGTCGGTGATCAAATTTCAAGTCGAGATTAATCGATAATCTTGGGCACTTGTGTCTTTTTATCGGCTGAGTATTTGCCATACCTTATTTTGTTTCTATATTTGCAGCCATTAAATCGAAAACCGATTTTTGGCGAGGTAGCTCAGCTGGTTAGAGCGTCGGATTCATAACCCGGAGGTCGGGAGTTCAAGTCTCCCTCTCGCTACAGAAAAAAGAAGATGGCCGTACTTCATAGTGCGGCCATTTTTGGTTTTAAAGCATTAGTCTGTTCAATGCAGTAACTTCACTGTGTACCTTGATTTTTTAGAAAGCAATCTCACATCGAAAAAATAGCCCCCACTTTGGCGATGTTGAATCCTGACTGCAGAACACTTTTTGAAGCAGTACTTGTGGGGTCCGCAATGGGATTAGTGTGATTAAGATGGATGAAGTGTACCTTGGCCTTTTCCTGCTTTGAGAGGTTCTCAAACAAGGCCATGCTTTCGACCACAAACGGATGAGGCACTTGGTTCATGTCTCTATTAGGCAGTTCATCCCCATTAAAAAAGGTTGCATCTACAAAAGCGTAATCCACTGATTTAATAAGCTCCACTATGGATTGATCCCATCGGTACCACTTGTCAATGTCTGGAATGAATAAGGCCGATTTATTGGGGCCTGAAATTCGGAAACCGACCGTCTCAGAATACTCATCGCGATGGGGTACTAAAAAGGGTGTGACCTGTAAATTGGGAGTCAGGAATAAAGGCTTTTGATGGTTTATTGGCATGAGTTGAATATTATTCTGCTCAATCAACTGATTCCAAGGCCCATTTTGACTTAAAAATTCTCTCATTTTTGGCATGGCATAGACGGGTACAGCAGTAGTCGCCATAACTTCCTTTCCCAAGAGTGCTAAACCCGTGTAGTGGCCGATGTGCGCATGGGTCAAAAAAATACCGTCCATAGCTTGTGCTGAGTCAACCGGAAAGACCGATTGCATGTTTTGCCATTGCTGAGTCAGGTCTGGTGTAGCTTCAAATAAATAGCGCCGGTCAAATTCCCGATCAAAAAGTCCCAAGGATACTACCCCTTCCCTAGGCCTAAGCCCTAAATCCTGGTCCAAACAACAGGCCTTGTTGCATCCCATATGCGGACGTCCACCATCTTGCATCACGCCCAATATCATTAATGAAACTTGAGATTCCTGCTCAAGATTTAGTGTATCCTCTTGAACAGTGGAGGGTTTTTCAGCACAACCCATAAGCACGAGAAAGACCGCAATTTTGAGGCTGATTCTCGCGAATGGATCAAAGTGCATCATTGCCTAGGAATTTAGTGCCTGAATGAGTTCGGTCCAGGACACGGTTTTTTGAACACCATCAGCAAGGCACTTTAGCGTGAATTTCTTTTCTTCTATTTCTTGACTGCCGGCCATGACAACATAAGGAATACTTCGCTTATCGGCATAAGTCATTTGCTTACCCATTTTTGCGGAGTCTGGATAAAGTTCCGCAGCGATACCTAAATCCCTTAGTTTACTCACGGCCTGAATGGCATATAGCGCTTCTTTATCTCCAAAATTGACAAATAATACTTTAGTCGAAGCAGCGACATGTTCGGGAAATAAATTGAGCTCTTCCAAAACCATATAAATCCGATCCAGCCCAAAAGAGATGCCAATTCCGCTCATATCTTTGAGCCCAAAAATTCCTGTCAAATCATCGTAGCGCCCACCGCCACCGATACTGCCTAGCTCAATACCCTCTGGAGCAGAAACTTCAAATATGGCCCCAGTGTAATAATTGAGTCCTCTTGCTAGGGTTAAGTTAACCTTCAAATTTGCCGATTTTAAAGACAATGACTCCACTACCTCTAAGACAAATCTGAGCTCTGATAAGCCAAGTTGCCCCACCTCAGATGTTTCAAGCAAAGTGTCCAGGGCCGCAATCTGGTCTGCATTAGAGGCATAGGGTTCAAATAGAGGGGCCAGTCTCTGAATAGCCTGGTCATTTATTCCTTTTTGACGCATCTCCTCCTCTACTTTATCCCGGCCAATTTTATCGAGTTTATCGAGTGCTACCGTAAAATCAATGAGCTGATCTGCAGCCCCAATAACCTCAGCAATGCCGGAAAGTATTTTCCGATTGTTCAGATGCACCGTTACCCCCTTGAGCCCTAGGACATCAAAAGCCTGGTCATAGAGCTGAATGAGTTCTACCTCCTGCCAAAGTGATTTACTGCCCACTATATCAGCATCACACTGATAAAATTCACGAAAACGCCCCTTTTGTGGTCGATCTGCGCGCCAAACTGGTTGAATCTGATATCGCTTAAAGGGGAAATTGATTTCGTTTCTGTGTTGCACCACATAACGTGCAAAAGGCACCGTAAGATCGTAGCGCAAAGCCTTCTCAGAAATCTGCGGCGTTAATTTTTGACTGTCGCGCTGGTCTAAAAGGTCTTGATCGGCTTTAGCCAAAAAATCTCCACTGTTGAGTATCTTGAATATCAAGCGATCCCCCTCTTCTCCGTATTTACCCATCAAGGTTTCCGAGTTTTCAAAACTTGGGGTTTCTATGGGCTGAAATCCAAAAGTCTCAAAGCATTGGCGCAAAGTGTTGATGATGTAGGTCCTTTTGGCCACTACCTCAGGTGAAAAATCTCTGGTTCCTTTGGGTAAAGACGGTTTTTGTGCCACTTTCTCTGCGTATTTGCGTGAATTACAAATATCTTAAAATTGATGGATTTCTGTAGGCTTTATCAGAGAGAATTCCCCGAATTAGTTCATATGGGCCAAAAGAATTCGATAAATTTGTAACACATCATAAGTGCCTTTTATGCTCGGCTTATTCAAAGAAAATATTTTGATCGCTTTAGACTCGATCAAAACACAGTTGCTTAGAACTATACTTACCATCGTTATTATCGGTATTGGTATTTGGTCCTTGGTGGGAATTTTGAGCGCTGTGGATGCCCTTGAGAATTCCATTTCGGGCAACTTTGCCAGCATGGGGGCCAACACCTTTAATCTACAACGTTACGCCTTTGCCACAAACTCAAGAGATGGGGGCCAGCGCAAAAAGATAAACCCCGTAATTGACTACAATCAAATTCGCGCCTTTAACGAACAATACGACTTTCCAGGGACCCAAACCTCGATTTCATTTCTAGGAACAGGGACTGCAGAAGTCAAGTACAACAACATTAAGACAGACCCTGAAGTCAGTGTTTACGGGGTCAATGAGCATTATTTAGCCAATACCGGAACTAAAATTGACCGGGGTCGTGCCTTTAATTTTTTTGACATTCAAAACAACAATCGGGTTTGCATGATTGGCTCGGATTTTTTGAAAAAAATGTTTAGAGATGAAGACCCCATCAATAAAACGATCAGCATCCGAGGGTCAAAATTTAAAATCATCGGACTGCTGGCGTCCAAAGGCTCTTCCTTTGGCAATAATCAGGACTTACAAGTTTTAATCCCCATACAAATTGCCCGTGGGATTTTCACCCAGCCCAATATCAACTACACCATTAGTGTCATGGTGAATCAAAAAGAAACCCTAAAAGAGGCCGAGAGTGCGGCATTAGTAGCCTTTAGAAATATTAGAGGCCTATCTCCCCTTGAAGAAGACAATTTCGCTATTGAGCGCAGTGAGGATTTAATTAATCGGGTATCGAGTATTACTGGAGTCTTAGAAACAGCCGCTTGGATCATCAGTATCATAACAATTTTAGGTTCTTCTATCGCACTGATGAATATAATGCTGGTATCGGTCACAGATCGCACCCGTGAAATTGGGGTGCGTAAAGCCATGGGGGCGAAAAAACGCACCATACTCACTCAGTTTTTCATCGAAACCATTGTGATCGGTCAATTAGGCTGTCTCTTAGGGGTTGTATTAGGGATTGGCACTGGAGTACTTTTCGCTACTGTCGCCGATTTTGATTACAGCTTGCCTTGGGGCGCCATTATTGCTGCAGTGATTATCTCATTTATCGTGGCCGTTATCGCAGGATCTTATCCTGCTTCGAAAGCGGCGCAGCTGGATCCTATAGAGAGCTTACGTTACGAGTGATTATCTGGTATAAAAGCCTCAAGGCGCTCGGCAATGGCCCCTGTAGATAAAATTCCTCCACGTTCGATTAATTCAAATAAAACTTGGGTACGCTTTTTATCGTAAGGCTTTTGCTCGCGATAAAAAGAAACGGAATCGTCTTGCCAATGCTCAGAGAGCCACTGCCATGACTCAGGATTATTAAAGTCTAAATCCGTAGTCGTTTTTACCCCGAAAAGAGTCAGAGACATCTGTCCTGCGTGAAAAGCAAAAACCCCTCCTGGAGAAAAGTGATTGATAAAGCAAGTTTTACGCAAACTCTCCTCCCACACTAAATCACTAAAGGCATCTAATTGCGCCTCCGCGCGATGGGGTGCACTGAGTTTGATGGCTTGCCATTGATTGTGATCGATGGATTGACTGGCCAAAAATTGTGCAAATTCTACACTCAGGGCCTCAAATTGTTCTTTGGTGAGTCTGCGGTACTTCATAAGGTATAGGATAAAAAAACCCTCTATAGGATTATAGAGGGTTTTTGACTTATCTGGAGGACTTAATGATCCCCTGAAATCTTGTTGATTCGATTATTTTGCTTCAGCGACAACATCAAAGCTCAAGTCGGCGATTACATCGCGATGAAAACGAACTTTCGCGTTGTAATTTCCTAGGCGCTTTACCAAACCTCCTTGAACAGTAATGAATTTTTTGTCCAAGTTAATGTTATTCGCGGCCAAAGCTTCAGCAACATCAGCATTACTCACAGAACCAAATAGTTTATCTCCCTCACCTACTTTAGCGGCAATTTTGATTTCTAGTCCGGTTAGTTTGGCTGCTTCTGCTTTCGCGTCGTCAACTAATTTCTGCTCCTTGTGGGCACGTTGCTTTAAGGTCTCAGCCAAAACCTTCTTTGCAGAAGGAGTTGCCAATACAGCAAGGCCTTGCGGAATCAAATAATTTCTTCCGTATCCGTTTTTAACCGATACAATATCGTCGGTGAATCCAAGATTCTCAACGTCTTTTTTAAGTATTATTTCCATGTCCTTACTCTGTATTATTTTAACATATCAGCGACGTATGGCATCAGGGCCAAATGACGTGCTCTTTTAATGGCTACAGCAACTTTACGCTGGTACTTTAAAGAAGTTCCAGTCAAACGACGCGGTAAAATTTTTCCCTGCTCGTTTACAAATTTCAATAAGAAATCTGGGTCTTTGTAGTCGATGTATTTGATGCCTGATTTTTTAAATCGGCAGTACTTTTTAGTCTTAGAGGTTTCGATATTCAACGGGGTGAGATATCTGATTTCTCCGTCTTTTTTGCCTTTTGCTTGTTGCTCTATTGATGACATAGCTTATGCGTTTTGTTTGTTTCTAGTTCTTCTTTTCTCGGCCCAAGCCACAGCGTGCTTGTCGAGCTTTACAGTGAGGTAGCGCATGATGCGTTCGTCACGACGGAATTCAACTTCTAAGTCGTTGATGGGTTCTCCATCACAAGTGAATTCAAATAGGTGGTAAAAACCACTTTTTTTGTGTTGGATTGGATAAGCCAGCTTTTTCAAGCCCCAATCTTCTTTGGCGATCATCTTTGCACCTTTAGAAACAAGAAAACTTTCAAATTTCTTAACTGTTTCCTTTATCTGCTCTTCAGATAAAACGGGATTCAAGATGAAAACAGTTTCGTAATGAGTCATAATATATTATTTTAACAATCAGCACCTTGCTGAGAGCGTGCAAAAATAAGGCATTATTTGGAAACTACAAAGCCCTGGGACTAAGGTTTTTTTGACAGAAATCTTCATGGCTAAACCTGCAAAACAATCGATCAAAAATCTAAAGGAACCTCAGGCACTAAATTCAACTTAATCCGCATTTTATAAAACACAGAATCCCGAAATATTCCACGCTTTATTTACAAACCATTTATTCACTGCTTCGATCTAGGGCGCTTTGCGTGTTCTCTACAGGCGAAACCACGAATAAAGACAAAAACTCAGTTTAATGGTTCATTTTATCAGATTAAAGCCCTCTAAAACTTGTGAAACTATTTTTATTTAATTAATATTGTTTGTCCTAAAATCTCACTTTATGATGGATCAAACCATGCTGAATTGTGCTGTTGTTGATGACTCAACCCTACAGCGACTTTCCATAGTTAAACTCATTAATGAACACCCATCACTTAGGCTAGCCGCTCAGTATAACAGCGCAGAAGAAGCAAAGGCTGGTTTAACGACCGCAGCTGTTGATTTAGTATTTCTCGATATTGAAATGCCCCGGGTCTCTGGTTTTGATCTTTTGGACGATATGACCCAAAAGCCGCAGATTATATTTGTCACCGGTAAAACAAAATACGCCTTTAAGGCTTTTGACTACGACGCCATTGATTA
>JALRAI010000002.1:39341-48776 GCA_023258055.1 Flavobacteriaceae bacterium
GTAAACCCATTGCCAAAGATCGTTTCCTAAACGCGGTACACAAGGCGATTGTAAACTACAAATTGCGCAATGAAGAAGGGTTTGACGATGAAGATTTTATATTCGTAAAAAGCAATCTCAAAAAGCGTAAAGTTTTTTTGAGTGAACTCAAGTATATCGAAGCATTAGGAGACTATGTAAAACTGGTCACTGAGCACGACTCGCTGGTAGTTTTATCAACCATGAAAGCTTTCGAGCAATTACTTCCCGAGGATCGATTTCTGCGTATTCACAAGTCGTATATCGTAAATCTCGACAAAGTGCAGCGTTACAACAGCAAACAAATCGAGCTCGAAAACCAAAGCCTTCCCCTAAGCCGTAATCGCAAGACAGATTTAGTGGAAGCCCTGGCCGCCGCTGCTGGAAATAACTAATTTCTAGTTTATTGGGTCCACGTCAAAAGCTAGAGTGACTCGAGCGAACTCCTTATGCGCATGAAACCGCTGCTCTACTTTGGTCAAAAATCCTTTGGTCCCAGATAAAGACTGATTTTGAGGGATTTTAATCAATAGCTGCTGAATGTATTGATTTCTTATTCTTGCCACAGGAGGGGCTACCGGACCCAGAACAAGTGTCCCCAATTTTTGGGCAATAACATTAAACAACCAAGTTGCAGCTGACTGACTAAGTCTCAGGTCTCGGTGTTTTATCGTGACTCTAATCAGCTTACAAAAAGGCGGATATTGAAACTGTTGACGTTGAAGGCTTTGATGCTGGTACATCCCCATATAATCTCCTTGGACAACCTGCGCTAATAGCTGATGATCCGGGGTATAGGTTTGAATAATGACACGACCCTGCATCCCACGTCTCCCTGCACGACCACTGACTTGGGCCATGAGCTGAAACGCCCGTTCTTGTGCCCTAAAATCAGGAAAGTTCATCAATTGATCGGCATTGAGAATACCCACTAAAGAAACCTTGTCAAAATCTAGACCTTTGGCCAACATTTGAGTCCCCACCAAAATATCAATTTCTCCCTGATTCATTTGCTCGATCAGCTGGGTGAATGCGTGCTTACCCTTGGTGGTGTCTTGATCCATTCGGGCAATTCGAGCCTTGGGAAATAAGGCTTCTAAGCTTTGCTCAATTTGTTGGGTTCCTAATCCGATACGGTCTAATTCAATACCGCCGCACCCCGCACATTGTTGGGGTACTCCCCTTTGATGCCCACAATAATGACAGCGCAATAGTTCTTGATGACTGTGGTATGTCAGACTGACATCACAATCAGGACATTGAGGGACAAGACCGCAGGTCAAACACTCGATCATAGCAGAATACCCACGCCTGTTCTGAAAGAGTACCACCTGCTCTTTATTGGTTAAGGTTTGCTCGATAGCCTTAATCAGCGGGGCACTAAAATGTTGTTGCATCAACTTTTTGCGGTACTGCTGCGCTAAATCGACTAAATCAATCTCAGGTAAACTGACCCCGCCAAAGCGCTCTGTTAAGGACACTAAGCCAAATTTCTTTTGCTCTGTATTGTAAAATGACTCTAATGAAGGCGTTGCCGACCCTAAAAGCACTTTGGCCCCATGCAGATGAGCTAGCATAATGGCTGCGTCTCTTCCGTGATAACGGGGCGCAGGGCTGTGTTGTTTGAGTGAAGGCTCATGAGATTCATCCAGTACCACAAGTCCCAAGTCGGTAAAGGGCAAAAATATGGCTGAACGCGCGCCGACTACTATTTGCACCTCAGGCGCTCCATTTTTGACTTTTTGAAATAGCTCTACCCGTTCTGCAGGGGATTGCCGGGAATGATAAACCCCAACCTGCCTGCCATAAAACCGCTGTAACCTCAAGATAAGTTGAGTGGTAAGGGCAATTTCTGGAACCACAAATAAAATTTGCTTTCCCTTTTGCAGGTAGTCCTGCATCAGGTGCATATACAATCTGGTCTTTCCACTTGAAGTAATCCCGTGTAAAAGACAAACTGAACCATGGTCAAAATAGGTCTTAATCTGATTTAATGCCTCGTGCTGCGCTGAGGATAAGGCCGTGAGTGCTTCCACCGCGCCCTCGTGTGCTGGAACTCGGTCAATGGCCCGCTGCTGAATCAACAGCCACTTTTTTTCAACCAAAGAATTAAGGATTGCCGCAGTGGTTTGAACCGCCTTGAGTAAATGAGTTTGCTGGATTTCCTCTTGATGTGGTTTGGCCAGTAAATACATCATGAGTTCTCGTTGCTTTGGTGCCCGGGTTAAACTATCTAAAACTTGATTTAATGTATCCTGGTCCAAAATTTCAGGATTGAGCCGGACAAAACGGCGCATCAGTGGTTTGTATTTATCATCTAACTGTTCTTGGACCGCAACCAAACCGCGATCAATCAAAGCATAAATAACCCCCATTACCGCACTGCGCGATAAAATAGCCCGCACCTGATCTACTGAAAGCTGTGGCTGTGCCAAAAGTGCCTCCATAACTAGATACTCTGCATCGCTTAGATCCGACCACTGATTTGGATCGGAATTTAAGACTTGAATAAAGGTTTCACTCTCCAAAAGCATAGCGCCAGGCAAAGCAGCCTTCATCACCTCACCCAAGGTGCACATATAATAATCAGCCATCCATTGCCAAAAAGCCAATTGGGTTTTAGTTACTACGGGCTGTTTGTCAAGGATTTGATCGATTTCCTTAGTTTGATATTCCGGTAACTCTTGAGTGCCAACTCCTAGGACCAGCGCCGTGCGTAATTTATTCCTTCCAAAGGGGACAACCACACGCATTCCCGGGCGCAAAAATGCAGCTTCAGCTGCGCGAACCCTATAAGTAAAGGTCTGTTTTATCGGCAGAGGTATGATGACATCAATAAAAAACATATACGGATTAGCTGGATTGTACCTCAGGCATGGTACGTTCTTTCAAGCGGCGTAGAGACTGATCAAGCTCAAAACCGAGTAACAATAAATTGGCATTGAGCCAAATGTAAAAAAGCATGATCAAAAGTGCTCCAATAGAACCATAAAGCTCATTGTATTTGGAAAAATTATTGATATACACCCCAAATCCATAGGTAGTGAGCAAAATTAACACGGTAGTGGCTAGAGCGCCAATAGACCAAAAGCCTTTACTGCCCCGCTTTTGAACACCAAAAAAATAAAGCGCTGCAACAATGACATAGAGCATGACCACAAAAAACAAATACTGCACCACTGATATCCAGAACAAATCATTATCAATCAAGGTGTCGGACTTAAGCCAATTAATCAGATATTCACCGTAAGCGATGCCACCCAGGGTAACGATTAAGATTAAAGACAGCAGAACAGCAACCCCAACTGAAATAATGTATTGTCTTATGTAACCGCGATTTATTGTAACATGTACCGAATACTCAAAAGCACTAAAAATTGCACTCACTCCATTAGCCATTAAAAACAAGGCCAAAATCAAAGTAAAAGACAAGAGTCCAGTGCGTGGATTGGTGGCGATATCCTCAATCACCGGATAAAAGAAATCATGAGTCTGCGCAGGTAATAACTCGTCTATAAAGCGCAAAAAACGCTCTTGAAAATTACGAATTGGGATATAGGGTATCACATTGAGCATAAACAGCAAAAAGGGAAAAATGGCCATAAAAAAGCTATAGGCAATGGCACTCGCGCGAGATGAAATGGCCCCTTTTACAAGGCCTACGCTATAGATTTCGATTAAATCAAAAACAGATAATCCTTGAAAGCCTGGTAATTCAACCCAACGCAAAAATCGAGCTAGGGGCCCCAGCACTGGCCATCGTTCAAAAGAATAAATACGACTGCTTTTAGGGTTCACGTTTATACTAATTAATGGCCTTTAGACTCAGATCCAAATTCTGAACCGAATGCGTGATGGCCCCGCAAGAAACAAAATCCACACCACACAGGGCGTAATCTCTGATGGTCTTAAGATTAATCATACCACTAGATTCAGTCTGACAATGATCGCCAATCATGGCTACCGCTTTTTTTGTATCCTCAACACTGAAATTATCGATAAGTATCCTGGTAATTCCCGGGTGATTGAGTATGACCTCTATCTCATCAAAATCGCGAGCCTCAACAATTATAGGCAAGTCTAGCTTATGCCTGAGCAGATAATTCTTTGTCGCCAATATTGCCTGATCCATACCACCACAAAAGTCAATATGGTTATCCTTAAGCATTATAGCATCATAGAGGGCAAATCGGTGATTGACCCCACCGCCGAGACGTACGGCCCACTTCTCCAATGCACGAATTCCAGGTGTAGTTTTACGGGTATCCAAAAGCTGAGTTTTTGTGCCTTCTAACTGAGCAACATAGGCACGAGTCTTAGTGGTGATACCACTCATGCGCTGCATGGCATTGAGCACCAAACGCTCGGCCTGTAATAGCACATGACTGGGTCCTGACACAGTAAAGGCAATACTTCCTTTATCAGCAAAAGCCCCATCTTCTTGAAGTGAGGTGAAGACAATGTCTTTACTTAAGGTCTCAAATACCTTTTGAGCAAACGCTAATCCAGAAATATAGCCTGATTCTTTGACTATAAGTTCAGCTTTACCTTGTGCGGTATTAGGAATGCAAGCCAGAGTTGAATGATCCCCTGTACCAATATCTTCGCGTAAGGCATTCTTGATGATGCCTTGAATTTCTTGTTCTTCTTGTGCTGCAGAAATCAATGGATGGATTTTAAGCTAAATTACTAAAATACGCAACAATTGTAATCCACTTAAACGGCTAACTTATCACAAGGGTCAAAATGAATATCTTTGTCCTATGAACATTTGTTTACTTATGGTCGGAGCCACCGACGATCGACTTTTGAGCCAACTCATCGAGGATTACGTAAGGCGACTGAATCATTATATCAAATTTGATTTACAACCCTTACCGGCATTAAAAAACACCAAAAATTTAAGCCCTGAACAGCAAAGTCAAAAAGAGGGCGAGATGATTCTGGGGGCACTTGATCCATCCGACCGCGTCATCTTACTCGATGAAAAAGGCAAACAAATGACCTCTGTTGGCTTTTCTGAGTTCGTGCAAAAACAACTCAATGCTGGCGGAAAAAAATTAGTGTTTGTCATCGGTGGTCCCTATGGGTTCTCTCCTCAGGTACGCAAACGCGCTATGAGTAGTGTTTCACTCTCGGCCATGACTTTTAGCCATCAAATGGTTCGTCTATTTATGGTTGAGCAATTTTACCGCGCATTTACCATACTCAAAGGCGAGCCCTACCACCATCAATAAAGAGGCTGCAACCAGGGATTAATGCTTTATAAGGCGCAAGTTAATTGTTTTGGACCCGCTTTGAAGCTCAAGTAAATAGACCCCTTGCGCAAGAGCCAAATCCCAATGCAGATATTGCTCAACCTGTGCCCATCCCCTTTGGGCAATAATACGCCCATCTACACTGTGTAATCTGGCGCGAAGTGGACCCTGTTGCCAAATCTGAGGCAAATAAAGCTCAATGGATTCTTTGACTGGATTAAGCAGCATAGGAGCGTTATCTATGCCAAAATCCTCATTCGATAGAGAGCCGAAAATCTCGATAATGGCAAAATCAGCCATCGACTGGGTCAGGGTGACATGGCCAGAGTTAATGGTAGAGGCTTCGATATTATCAAATGGCGATAGTGAGAGATCTGCTGGCCCATGCCAATTATCCGTATCTATGGCCAAGGCGCTCATGGTCGGAATAAAACTATACTCGTCTTGATTTAAAGCATCGATGAATTCCTGAAGTACCGGACTTCCCCCGCCTCCTGCAAGCGCAGCAGAAATATTCCCTGTTCCTCCAGGGGCACTGTCTATACCATCTGATGTGGTGGATGACTCGGCATCGGCAGTAAAAGTCGAAACAGGAATTCCGATAAACAGAGTTCTGACGTCGGTTACCGTAATACTTTGACCTGCACTTGGGGTGAAGTAAAGTGCAATCTCTATGTCGGTCAAGGCATCGATCTCGATACTGGTGTTAACCACCTCCATGCCTGGACTCCCAATAGTTGTCCCTTCAATAGCACCGTTGATCATAGTCACATTGCGCACGTTTTGTGGAAAGCCCAAAGCGTCGAGTTCTTGCTGAAAGGCATCTCGAAAATTTGGCGCCCCAAAGGGTAACAATAAATTTGGATCCTGCTCCAAATCCGATCCCGCCGCTAAATGACCCAGTAAATGATCGATGAGCATTTGTTTGGCCGCCGATGAATTAAGAACGAAGTCTACAGTGGCTTGAGCCATGGGATCCCCGCCGACAACTGCAAAATAATTGATAAGATACTGTAATGAAATTGGGATATTCGCTCCGCGATGCGGTGAATCAAAAGACAAATACAAACGGGTTTCATGAGGCAATCCCTGCTGTTCCATATAAGCCAAAGCATATCTGCCGATCAAACCCCCCATACTTGGCCCTAAAATAACCAGTTCCTCACTGCCTTGTTTTTGGGCATTGATTTCTTGGATTAAGGCTACAAGGACCATAGCATTGCGCTGAATAAAATCACCTCCACCATTGATGTCATAACCATCTGTGGTGTAGTTTGGCGCATTTAAAATCACGATATCAAACCCTAAATCTCTGAGCTCATCGGCCAAATTCTGTCCTCCATAACTCAGACTTGAATACAATGCGCCAATTCCTCTGCCATCTCCTGGGTCAAATCCATCCAAAACAATAACGGGACGATCCAATATACCATCAACATTGTCTAAAAAAATTTCATATTCCCCTTGACCAAAATATGGCTGAGACTCCCCATAACCCTGATAGGCGATATTCGCTGTGATCGTTGATACAACTGAACGCTCTGGATAAAACTCGGGATTAGGTTCGGCAAAAAAACGCCCTTGGGCCTGCAGATGGGTACTGCCCATATTCAAAGCTAAAAAGCTGATTGCCAAAGTAAAAAGTCTTTTGACGTTGAAAAATGTAATAAAAGCTGAATGACTCATAACGCGGGAGTTTTATAAAACTAATACCTTATTTATTTCATGATTCTCTTAATCCACTTGAGCTTTTTTGGGCCCAATGGCGGGTATTTTAGTGGTGCTTCAAACCAATTTTTTTTGTACAAAATACTTTTTCTATGGCTAAAACAATCCATCCCGTGTTTGCCGTGATAGGCACCAATTCCACTGTGCCCTACCCCGCCAAATGGCAAATGAGGATTACTTAAATGCATGACCACATCATTAACGGCCCCACCCCCAAAAGACAACTCAGAAAGCACTTTTGTATATTCCTTAGGGTCGGTACTAAAAACGTAAGCCGCCAGAGGTTTTTCCAGAGTTTTTATTAACTCTAAGGCCTGATCAACATCCACATACGTCATTACGGGTAAAATAGGGCCAAAGATTTCCTCTCGCATCACCGCGTCTTTTAAAGTGACATCAACCATAATGGTCGGAGCGATAAAGCGCTGAGACCGATCGCTTTGCCCGCCAAAGAATATTTTTTCTTCATCCATTAGGGCTGTAAGTCGATCAAAATGACGCTCATTGATGATTTGGCAGTAATGCCTTTGACCTAAAGCGTAATTACTCTGCTTTAATTCTGCGACACAAGCCTGTAAAAATGCCTCGCTTACCGACTCATGCACCAAAACATAATCCGGCGCCACGCAGGTCTGCCCGGCATTCAGAAACTTCCCCCAAATCAAGCGTTTGGCAGTCAGAGCTATATTAGCCGTAGGGGTGATCACAGCCGGAGATTTACCACCTAATTCCAGAGTGACTGGGGTTAAATTACTGGCCGCTGCCTGATAAATAATTTTTCCTACCTGAGTACTGCCTGTGTAAAAAATGTGATCCCATTTATGACTCAATAGCTTTTGTGTGGCTTTGGCATCCCCTTGAACCACTACAAGATGACCGGGATCAAAGCTTGTATTGATCATTTGTTGTAAAACATTAGCTACAGCAGGGGCATTTTCACTGGGTTTTAACACCGCTGTATTGCCTGCGGCCAAAGCAGATACCGCCGGCTGAAGCAGCAATAGCACAGGGTAGTTCCAGGCGCCTATGATCAAGTTCACCCCTAAGGGTTCACGTAAAATGGCGCTACTGGCTGGCCAATTGATCCAATTAGTGCGCACGCGCTGCGGGCGCATCCATTTTTTAAGGTTCTTTTTCGCGCGACGAATCTCTTCGTACAGCATGGAGAATTCTGTGGTGAAGCTCTCAAATTCAGACTTTTGAAAATCTTCATATAAAGCGGCAACGATGCGCTCTTCGTAGGTCCTTAAGGCCTGGTCGAATTGCTGCAAGGCCTGCATGCGCGCACTGAAGCTCAAGCTTAAGCCACTGTCGAAAAAAGCGCGTTGTTGCTCGTGAAAAGAAGCCAAGGAATTATTGTTTTTCTCTGTTCAAGATACGGTATTCCTCGTAACATTCACTAATTGCATCGAGAATTTGAAGATCATTAGCCGTTTTAATGAACTCCTCGGAGTAACTACAATTATTGAGAATCTCGTCTATGTCTGCACGCTCCAGCTGTAAAACAGCCATAAGCGTTTCTCTATCGAATTTGGATTGAAGCAAGTTGCGTATTTCATCATCTTGCTTCATTTGTTTGAGCTTGCGCATTTGTTTGGGGCGTTTCCCGAAGACATTATAGAGGAAATCGGCCGGATTAAATAGGGCACTAAGGACTTTGGTCACTGCACCAGGCTGTTTTTTACCCCCTTCATAACCTCCGCCAAAACCAGCTATTCTGTATCTGTAATTATCGTAAATCGGAATAATTTTGGCATCTACCTCAACATAACCCGTGAGCTGAACAGGTTTAACCACCACCTCTTCTAAGGCAATACCGAGCTCAGTCATTTTCACTTTAATAAAATCATATTTGAGCCAGTCATTAGTGACCCGCACGCGTATAGACCTAAATCCTAAATAAGAGAAATATAAAGTGTCGTTTACTGATGCCCTGAGTTTAAAGGCGCCTTTATCATCGGTTGTGGTCCCAATAACCTTATTGAGATTGACAATATTCACATTTTCAAGCTCGCTGTCATCGGCATCATTGATCACCACCCCATTAATGATTACCCCCGGGTCCTCTTCAAGAGATTCTTTTGGGTCAATGTCTTGAGCCCAAGCGAATACAGGCACAAAGAGCACTAGGAAAAACAAAGGGAACTTCATCACAGCGATTTCGGCTAAAATTAACCAATTATGGACAAATTAATTTGAAAATTATGTGAAAATCGCAATTCCAGTTTTATCGGCGGCGACGCTTTCCTCTGGTTCCAGGAACATCAGGTCTTTCTCCACGGCGGCGGCTTTTGCCCTTAAATGGGCTGGCCCCTTCTTGCTTTTTTCCGCGTTTTGGTCTTCCCGAAGATTCAAAATCTGAATTTCCGCGTCTATCGCTTCCAAAAGACTTTCCTTTTTTGGACTTTTTACCTGAGCCTTTTCCTCCTTT
>JALRAI010000030.1 GCA_023258055.1 Flavobacteriaceae bacterium
ACTTCTCGCGCTCGTAGTTGAGGTTTTCATAAAAGCGTGTTTCTATGGTGTTATCGGCGTAGGCCCAAAGATTACCGATAAATTCACCATCTTGATAGACCGGGGCGTAGTGGCGGGTTACAGAGCGACCGTCTCGGAGTTTTAAAGTATCATCGGTGACGATCTGTCTGTTTTTGATGATCTCAATAGTCCGCTCTGCAAAGCGCTCCGATTCTAAAAATACCTCAGAGAGCATGACTCTTGCTTCATTACAATGCAGACCAATAATGTCTTGGGGTTTGGCCTTAAGACCCATTAAGTCAATGAATTTTTGATTCAGGTGAGCAATGTGCTCCTCATTGTTTTCAAAGGCAATACCTCTGGGTAGATTCTCAATAATGTTTACCAGACGTTCCGATGAAGAGCGCAATTCAGCATCCTTGCGTTCTATGAGTATACGGGAGATAGAATTTTTTAATCCAAGAGCAATGAGATTTGAGATTTTAATTAAAAACTCAAAATGTGTTTTTGTGAAATAATCAAAATCAGCGTGCTCTGCGTCGAGTACCCCGATAAGCTCGTCGTCAATTATAATAGGCACAGTAATTTCAGAAAGCATTTTTCCCCCATCTTGAATATAATTTGGTTCCAGAGATGTGTCGGGAATAATTATTCCTTTGCGGCTCAGGGCCACGGACCCACAAATGCCCTGACCAAGGTTCAATTTTTCAATGGATTCGCCTTTTGACTTCCCTTTGCTTTCATCTCTCAGGGAGGCAATTTTTACAAGTTCGTCATCTAAATAAGCAAATAATACCGTATCACGGGTGTTGAGGTATTGGCCGACAAATTTGACAATTTCCAGTCCGATGTCATATAAATTATTTTGACCCGAAATGATTTCAAGTATTTTGTTTTCTGTCTCTAGCTGAGCGTTATTTTTTTCCGATAATTCTATTCTTGCCTTGGAAAAGGCTTGAGTTCTGGTTAAATAGAGCAATTTACTTCGTGCCCAGAGTGATATGGTCAAAAGGGTAATGATCAATATTGAAGACAAGACAAATAAGCGTCTTCTCAGGGATTTTATTTCGGCATTGATCTCCTTGGTGTCACATTTAAATTGCATAAATCCCAGGGTCTCATCCGTATTGTCAATTACGGGGAACTTCAGAAAAATCGAATTTTTTTGGGCTAAATAATCTTGCCCATCGGGAATCTCCAGTAGGCTACTGGGATTGTCCTCTTGATGCCCCCAAATTAAATTGCCATCAATATCGTAGAAACTCGCCTCTATAATTTGCTCACTTGTTTCATATATCTGGTTGTGTAGGTCTAAAAAACCAATGGAATCACTCAGCAGAAAGTTTAATTTACTTTGATTGATGACCGCGTCTTTGATCAGTGAGGATTTGAGCATTAAATCCGATTCTAAGGAGCGCTCTTGGGTGCGCACAATGGTTGTGATGGCCGTAAAAGAAGCCACAAAAAGGATCAGCGCGAACAGGAGGTCATTGCTGTATTTAGCCAATGACATTCGTTGAAACAAATTTGTGAACTTCCTTAGCATTTCAGGGCGTATTTGGACAAATATTCTTGTTCCTCAATGAATTTTTCAAGTCTTGCGGTATCCACATGGAGCTGATTCAGGCGTCTGAAGCAATTCACCAGTTGACGATAGGTGTCAAAATCAATCGCCTTGATGTATTTTTGAATGGCAATAAGTTCTTTAAATAAATTAATTACCGCTGTTTTACGTTCTCTTGAATCTGAAATGGTCTTTAAAGCATAAATCTCTAGAACGATGCTTCGGGTAATAAATTCGGTCAAAGCGCGCTCAGCATCTGTACTATTTTGAGTGCCTAAAACCTCATTTAAACCCTCGTATGCCTGATCAAAACCACGGCAAGATCCCAGAGAGCTTTGAGTCAGACCTTTTAATAATTGTTCAAGTTCTGCCAGTCGTTGATCTTTCAGCAGGTCATAGGCTTTGCTCCAATACAAATCAGTAGCAATGGGAGCCTCCTTCCTAAACGGCAAAGAGATCTGACTCTGAGCGGTCCAAGAGCAGGTAAAAATTATGAGTATGCTTGCTAATTGTTTTAGCATGTAGGTTTCTGCGTAAGGTTTTTTAGGGGCAAATTCAATTAAAAGTTGGCCGTAATTCGCGCGATAAAACGATCATTGTCTAACTTGTTATACTTCTCATCGAACCAATTGTAATCGATAGCAAAAACGACGTTTTTCTTAATTTCGAAGTTTATTCCAGCGCTCAGGCTTTGATACTGATCTGAAGCCTCCTCTATGAATTCACTCTTGTCCAAAGTGTCAAATCTGAACTTGGGAATAATGCTATTGATCCCTAATTTTCCTTCCATAGGAAAGTCGTATTTCAGTTCAGCCATAAAGCCGGTATTAGGCAAATCAAATGCTTCTTGATCATTGCTGTATTGTTCACTTGATGAGATATAATAAGAGCGTAAGCTTAAATTTTTCCATTTACCGGTCAAATCTACCCCGAATGCTTCAAAGCTGTGGTCATAAATACCTACAGCATTGGGGTCAACATTGTGATGGTCGTACTGGGCGAACAATCCTTGTCCGTAGCTCAATCCGATATTTAAATTTTCTCCAAGTCCTGGAAATACAGATACGCGCCCGTTGATGGTTTTATTTTCATTGATGTCGGCATGGCCAAACCCATCAATGCTCCATTCGTCATAACCGTTGCCCACAGCCACTACATAGTTCACACCCCAGTCACCTTTGTTTAAAAACCCATCAAAACGCACACCGATGTCATTATAATGGCTTAAGTAAGCTCCAGAAGCTAAGGGCATGGTGCTGAACAAGTTTTGAGCGCTTAGCCAGTCTTTATTTTGAATGCCGAAAACACTCCAAAAGGTCCCCGCAGACACGCTGAGGTAGTCTTTTATCAATTTCACACGCACATTAGCCTCGGTGATAAACAGCCCGATGTATGCCCTGGCGTCTTCTGGATTAATATTTTCAAATTCACCATGGTGACCTGAGCCGTTTTTGTGTAAGTGAATTTCTAAGACCACAGATACATCTTCCGCAATCTCCGAGCCAATCCACAAGGCAGCGTCTTGACCAAAGGAACTCGAATTGGCCAGGGGAATATTCATTTGTCCTGGATACCCTAGGCCATTGGTGCTGCCTTCCATCCATTGTTTTGAGGGGCCGGCATAAAGGGCATTGACGTAACCGTGTAGGGAGAAAAAGGACACAGGATCGATGTATTTTCCTCCTGGAATTCTCCACTGATAAGGGTCATCATACAAGGATTGACTCATGGCGACACTGCTCATCACCAGAGATAGGACTAAAACAATAATCCTCTTTTTAGGGTCTAAAATGTTCATAATTTGATGTTTGTTGTGTTTAAATATACTCATTATTTCATACCGTTATTTCATACCGCAGTGGCCGATCGTAGCGAGCGGGGTAAATTAAATTTAAATGTGGTTCCTTTACCCACCTCAGATTCAAACCAAATTTTACCATTATAAGATTCGATGATTTTTTTGACAATGGACATCCCAACACCGTTTGAGCCTTCGTTATTATTGAGTTTTTGGAAGATTTCAAAAACATGGTGGGCGTGTTCCTGAGGGATGCCAATACCGTTGTCCTCAAAAGCAAATTCAAAAAAGCCAAAAATCAGCGAACAGCTAATTTTGACCTTAGACGCTCTTTTAGGGTCTCTGTACTTACAGGCATTGTCTAATATATTTTGAAAAACCTGCATGATTTTCATTTCATTTATGGTCAATACAGGCAAGTCGCCCGCGAGTTCAATGGTGGTTTCTGGATAACTTTGTTTTAATTCGTTGATTAAATGATCCGCTAATTGATTCAAATCGACATTTGCATCAGTGCTGGTTTTTTGTCTCATTTCAGAGTAACGTAAAGTGTCTGAAATAATCTTGTCCATTTTTAAAAGGGCCTCGTCTACAATCTCAAGATAGGATTGACTCATCTCATCCAGGCTATCTTTGTTGTCCTCTTTTAGCCAGCTCATGGCGGCAGAAATAGACCGCAGTGGTGTTTTTAAATCGTGGGATACCACGTGGGCATAGTTGCTGAGCTCGTCGTTGCTCTCGGTAAGGTCTTTAATGAGTTCTTCACGGAGTTTTTCAAGTTCTTTGAGCTTTGATATATCCAGGTGGATCCCAATCGACCCAATGACATTTCCTTTGATGTCTCTGTTCGGACCGCCACTGACCAGCATATGTTTTGTGTCGCCCTCTTTGGTAAAATATTCAATTTCGTAGATACTGGACTCTCCTTCTACACGACTAGTGTTCATATTCTGAATGCGCTCGGCCTCCTTTTCACTGACCAGGATTTTATAACCAATTTTACCGATTAAATCCTCTTCGGTATAGTTCGTCATTTTCAAAAAGGCTTTATTGGCCGTCAAGATGCGGTCGTCATTATCCACCTCGAGAAGCCCAATTTCCATATTGGCGATAATGTTCATGTACTTCTCGCGCTCGAAATTCAGGTTTTCATAAAAGCGCGCTTCTATGGTGTTATCTGCATAGGCCCATAGATTACCGATAAATTCACCATCTTGATAGACCGGGGCGTAATGCCGGGTTACCGAGCGGCCATCGAGAAGCTTTAAGGTATCATCGGTGACGATTTGCCTGTTATTGATGATCTCAACAGTACGCTCGGCAAACTTTTCCGATTCCGGAAAAACAGAAGAGAGCATGGCCCTGGCCTGATCACAATGCATACCGATGATATCAGTAGTTTTTGCCGGTAAACCAAAAAGATCAATGAACTTTTGATTCAAATAAACGATGATGTTTTTATTGCTTTCAAAAGCAATACCATTGGGCAGGCTCTCAATCATATTTTCGAGGCGCTCAGCCGATAATTTTAGGTCTTTGTCCTTTTGTTTAATTTTTAATTCAACGATCGAATTTTTGAGTCCAAGGGCGATAAAGTTGGAAATTTTAACCAGGAACTCAAGATGACTCTGAGTGTAATGATTTTTCTCTGGGTGCTCTGAGTCAATGATGCCCACGAGTTCATCCCCGAGCAGTACAGGCACAGTAATTTCAGACAAGCGCGTTTGTTCTTGGACAACATACTCTTCTGTTTCTCGGGTGTTAACCACTATACGAGGCTGACGCGATTCAGCGACTTTACCGACTATCCCTTGGCCAGGTTTTAACCGAATAGGATTTTCGATGACTTCGACCCCCTGTATTTTTTCCTCTAAGGAAGCGATTTGTATCAGTTCATTGTCGATGTTAGCATAGAGCACGGCGTCCTGCGTGTCCAAAATCTTAGCGATTGAACTCACAATTTTCCATCCGATTTCATGGATGTCGTTACTTTTTAGCACAGCCTCAAAAATCTCATTTTCAATTTCTAATTGTTTTCGCTCCTGGTCTTGTCGGTACTTTAGTTCAGTGGCTGAGGTGATGTCTGAAGCGATGGCTTGTAACCCAACAATATTTTTTTGGTCATCCAGCAGCATACTGGTGCGCACATTGATTACTTTCTGCTGCTTTTTTGCCGATAGAAAAGGGAAGTCAAAATTAAATGAGGTTTTGGCGGCAAAAGCCTTGTCGAGCATTTTTTTAACCCGATCAGCATTGACAGTAGAAAATTTGTCAATATGGGTTAAATTTTGATCCTCGTATTTATGGCCACTCAGCGTATAAGCGGCTTTGTTCGCTTGAAGTATGGTCCCATCAGGAGCAAAAACAAAAACGGCATCGAGCATATTGTCAAAAACCAAGGACATGGTTTGCTCGTGACTTCGAATTTTTTTATTCAGGTTTAAATTGCTCAGATAAAGTTCTCGAATGCGTTGTTCGATCACCTTTTCAGCAGCAACTTTACCTTTTTTTTCCCGTTCGAGTGCGCGTTTTAAAATGTCGACCTCATTGTGGCTCATTGGGGGCTTAATTTATGAGTTCAATCACGAATTTTGTCGTCTTGTCTTTATGGGTTAGTTTTTCCATTTCAATATTTCCTTGGGTATTGAAATGTTTTAAGGTTCCTTTCATTAATCCTATGGCAAAATGGCTCAATTCTTTTTGTGAGGTATATTCGATTTCGAGCCTATTCTCTGTGCGACTGATATTGTTGAATGTAGGTAATTCGGCATCGTCGTAAAGCTTGCGGACTTCAATATGTATATGGGCTTCTATACCCTCTATCAAATCCAGTGGGTGGGTATAGTCTTTAATGACATAGTCGTGTTTGCTGATGAGCTCGGGTAATATGTAAAGACCAAATGCTTCCAAAAGGTCTTCCATTGGGATCTGTTTCTGTACTGAAACATAGGAGGCTAGTGCTACGAGTTCTGCAAAGGGATAACTTTCAAAAGTTACATAAACGCCTTCGGAGTCTAATTCAACTTCTGAAATCATTTCATCGACAAAAGCTAGGCCAAATGATTCCTCGGTAAAGTCGAGCAAGCTTTTAAAAATAAATCCTTTCATTGGGCCCCTTTTTGCTTGGATTCGGCCCAGTAGTTTACGATGTTTTGCAGGTTACTTTTATAGATGGTGTAGTCAATGTGTTTGACGAAATAACCACTAATGCCTAGGGCGCGGCATTTATTTAGGTCTTCGATATTGTCTGAGGTTGTGTGCACAACAACAGGGAGATCTTTGAGTTTTTCATTTTTGCGAATGTTTTCGAGAAATTCAAAACCATTCATGACCGGCATATTTAAATCCAGGAGCACAAAATCCGTTTCTGCCGCTTCGGCCTTATCAAAATAGTCCACACCCTCTTTTCCATTTTCTGCCAGGACTAATTCGATGGATAAATCGTCTGACGACAAGATTTTCTTTATGCCTAATTGTGCGATTTTATCATCTTCAACAACTAATACCTTCATCTGCGCTGTTTTATTATATATTTATACAAGATTAAATGTACAAAAATAATATCTAATTATTCTTTTTTAAGGCTCGCTGAAGGGTTTTTATCTATATATCGTACATTTTGTGGTCACTTAAGAAAAGAATTAGATGCTGGGTATTAAGTTATGCTTCGATTTTTTTGTTTAATAGGGTTATTGTTTAGTTTTTCTTCTTGTAAAGATTTTGTGGTTGAGAAACTAGAACTCAGTCAGCTTCAATCAGAGCGCTTGTCGGAAATTGATTGGGATGTTGTGGATGGGCTGCCTAGTCCACCAGGATGCGATGGCCTAGAAAATTCCCAAGCCTTTTCGCCATGTGTCATGAACTTTTTAAGCCATGCCCTTAGTGCGGACCAGCAACTACTCCGTGCCCTTCGCACAGCCTTTGGCGACACATTGCATTTGCAATTAGTCGTCGATGCCCAAGGGGTTGTTAGGGTGGGGTATCGCTCAAATCAAAATGAATTAAATGCCGCCGAGGCAGACTATCTAAGGGCACTTGATTCGCTGATTTCTTCCGAGCCATGGGCCCCCGGCATCAAACGAGGTGTCCCAGTACAGGTAGCCTTTGACTACGATTTAGTTTTGAAAGACGCTGAGTAAGTTATTCAAAATTTCAATTGAATTATTTTATTTGGATTTTTCGTCCTTTCCAGCGAGGCCGATAAATAAGACTTATCAGAGTGAGACCTAAGGTCCAGAATGGATATATCACTGCTGCGAGTACTTGAAGAGGCCAGTTAATTTTGGAAGGACTCCATTCTGGCGTCTCTTTTATTTGGGCATAGCTCATCCACAAACTCATGTGATCTATAGAGAATTTCGCCATAAATATCAGCGCGGTAAATAATAGTGCTTGTGCTGCAAGGGGATGATTGTTTGTGGCAAAACTTAAACTAATGAAGAACCAGATAACCAAGGCAAAATTAGTAAAGAAAACGATCAAGGCAACTGAGGAGAGCAGTGGGTCATTTAGCGCTGAAGTTTTTGACATCCAGCGCAGTTGTTGTGCAGCAAATGTAGACCAGCTATTACTGGCTTTTGTGCCGACTGCTCCGGCCCAGTCGGCATTGTAGGCTAAGCTCCATTTTTTTTGATGCCAAATTTTACGCATCAAGAACATATCGTCTCCTGAACTAATATTGTGATTGCCTGAAAATCCTGATACTTGCTGAAAAATACTTTTTGAATAGACTAAATTAGTGCCGTTTGATAGTAATGGCCTTAGATTGAAGCTCGCCAAGGTTAAGGCTTGAAGCGCCATGAATTCTGAAGCTTGAAGTTGAAAGAGGAGACCTTTTTTTTGGCGCAAAAATACGGGCCCGGTGACGAATACAGCTGAGGTTTCATGGAGAATCTTATCTATACTTAACAGCCAATTTTGTGGAGCAATGCTGTCGGCATCCAAAGTCACAATCCAGGGATATTTCGACTGTTTAATACCCTGAGTAAGGGCCTGTTTTTTGCCATATTCCTCGGGTTTTTCCAAGGTAATAATACGCATTGAAAAGTGGGCATTTTGCTTAAATTTTTCTAAAATATTGAAACCGTCATCTTCGGAATGGTCATCAACAAACAATACTTCAAATCGATTTTTTGAGAAGTTCAGTCGATTGAGCGAATCAAGTAATTCACTTAGATTTTGAGCCTCGTTACGAAAAGGGATGATAACACTGAATCTTTTTTCTTTTAGTTCAGGATTAATATCTTTCTCATTAAGGCGTAGAGGGAAATTCGAGGTTTTTTTATGCTTTAAGATTTTAGCACATTGAGCACCAACCCAAAGAAAAATTATTCCATAAAGAAAAAATATTGTCCCCGTTAAAGCGTAAAATGGGTTCATATGGCTTCCGACTTATTAGGCCTTAAAATTAGCCCGATGAAAAGGGGTAGAATTTGACTGACATAATATTGCAAAATAACTGCCCTAAAAAGAAAAAAAATCAAGATTATTTTGGAAAAGTAATTGATAATGTGTAAATTAACAGAATGCAAGAGATTAGAGGTGTTGATTTAAATTGGCGGAATACGATGTATTAAGTCCCACCGAAAATTAAAATTTTCAGGATAAGCCTTACATATTTTTATTTTGTTCTTCACCCAGAGCATTGGGGCGAAATTAGTAAGAATATACAATGATTATTGTATGTATTGTATGTGACTTTCTTGAAATCGTTAATTCTTTTAAAATGCCTGGTCATTTTTACTGAAAATAATTGTTAAAATTTGAAATGATGGATTATGTGGAAAAAAGCAATAATTTCTTCAGTTGTATTGATGATAGGAACTGTGTCCTCAACGACTTATGGCCAAGATATTTATAACGGCGAATATCAATGGCGAATTCCGGGAGGGCAATATATAGACCCCGTATCATTTTTCTCTATTCACGGATATGTTAATGGTGTTTACGCCAGCTATTCAGAGCAATGGAAAGAAGGCAATATGAACGGTATCGGTAAGCCGGGTCATGTAATAGTGCCCAATACTAATAATGCCTCTTTCAATAATGATGAGGCTATTTGGATCAGTTCAGAGTTGGGCGAAAAGCTATTTGTAATGATGGAATTACACCTAGTTAATGACCCTTCTGGCAATGGAGCTGCCGGTCCCGGTGGATTAACATTCGTTTTAACGGAGGCAAATCTTCGTTATGAACTTATTAAAAACTATTTAGCCTTTTCAATCGGAACTTTTTGGAGTGTTTTTGGCATTCAAAATCAAGATTGGCTTGGTGCTCAAAACCTTTTTAGTATGATGCCAATGGCTTCCGGGGCCTATTTGACTCATTTTAATGAAAAAGGGATACGATTAGATGGGCATTTCGACAAAGGCACATGGGGGTTTAATTACGTCATGTCCCTAGGGAATGGATTTAATGCCTATGACATTAGTGGTTATAACAGTTTTGATTTAAACAACAATAATACTCTTAATGCAAGGGTTTCTGTTTTTCCCGGTTTGAAAAAAGATCTAAATATAGGATTGAGTTACGGCAGCGGTCTCCTCTTTAAACAGGATGTCACTGCAAGCGCCGATTCAATAGAGTTTTATGACAATTATTTTGAGGCTTTTGGGATAGATACAAATTGGCAAATCAAAGATTTAAAACTGCGTTCGTATTTAATTTCTTCAACCCAGAAGTTGTCTAATTTAGATGAATCCAGAAATTTGAATGCTCTTGGTTGGATGGGTGAAATGAGTTATCGAATTGACTCACAAGGGAAACTTGGGATAGATGCCATTTTTCCGAAAATTAGATTTGATGTTTTGGATAAGGAGGAATTTGATCCACAGTTATCGGATAAATATCAAACTATAGGGCTAGGATTAAATTTTCAAATTCAGAAAAATTTTATCTTGAGTTTCGATTATAATTGGATTGAAGAAGAACAAATAAAATTAAAAAATGATCGATTCATTTTTAGAGCTTCGGCGAACTTTTAATAAACGCTCAACACTTCCGAAATACATCTAGATTAAAGATTTAAGGTTATTTTAATAATCCAAATCCATTTACAGGCTCTTCGAAATTATTTTATCATATCTTGGGTGTTATGACTGAGCGCATCATTTTGGGGATAGATCCTGGGACGACCATTATGGGTTTCGGACTCATAAAAGTCGTGGGAAAGCGCATGGAATTTATACAGCTCAATGAGCTAAAACTCAATAAATACTCTGATCATTACGTCAAACTTCGCCTTATTTTTGAGAGAACCATAGAGCTAATCGAGAGTTATCATCCAGATGAAATTGCTATTGAAGCCCCATTTTTTGGTAAAAATGTGCAATCCATGCTCAAACTCGGTCGCGCGCAAGGGGTGGCTATGGCCGCCGGACTTTCTCGTCAGGTGCCCATTACTGAATATTCGCCTAAAAAAATAAAAATGGCCATCACGGGTAACGGTAATGCCTCCAAAGAACAGGTTGCTAAAATGTTGCAGCAAACTCTGGGACTTAAAGAACTGCCCAAGAACCTGGACAGTACCGATGGACTTGCTGCGGCGGTATGTCATTTTTATAATTCTGGCAAGCCTCAGGGGGGCAAAAGCTATAGTGGATGGTCCGCTTTTGTCAAGCAAAACGAAGGCCGTATAAAGTAATTTATGGCAGGTCTTTACTATCATATTCCTTATTGTAAACAGGCTTGTCACTACTGTGATTTTCATTTTTCGACTCAGCTAAAATCTAAACGCTCAGTGATTTTGGCCATGCAGCAGGAGTTAAAACTCAGGGCTGCGGAACTCAAATCACCACTTAGGTCCATTTATTTTGGAGGGGGCACGCCTTCTTTGTTGACGCCCGAGGAGATAGCAGTACTCATTGATCAGGGCCAAAGGCTCGGACGGGCTACTTCAGAAATCGAAATTACCCTGGAGGTTAATCCTGACGATGTCAGTCCAGAGCGGCTCAAAGACTGGAAAAATGCGGGAATCAATCGGCTTAGCCTGGGAATACAGTCCTTTAGTGCCCGAGATCTAAAGTTTATGAACAGAGCGCATGATGTGGAACAGGCCCATCAAGCCTTGGTATGGATTGCGCGGCAATTTGAGAATTTTAGTGTGGATTTGATTTATGGTGTGCCTCAGGAGCAGGGCGATTCTTGGGCCAATAATTTGGCCATAATTAGTGAATTTAAGCCTCCTCATCTCTCGTGTTATGCTTTAACTAGAGAACGTGGAACCGCCATGGACAAGTTTATACAGCGGGGGGTCATGCCCGAGATCGACGAGGATCAGGCCCAAAGAGAATATCAGACTTTGATCCATTGGGCCCAAGAGCTCGGATATGTCAATTATGAATTTTCAAATTTTGCCCTACCGGGATATGAGTCGGTGAATAACTCGGCCTATTGGTCTGGTTTGCCTTATTTAGGGATTGGCCCGAGTGCCCACAGTTACGATGGGCAAACACGCAGTTGGAATGTCGCCAATAATGCACTCTATCTCAAATCTATTGCCCAAGAAAAACTGCCCATTACTCGTGAGGAGCTCACTTTTGTGGATCGTTATAATGAGTATGTCATGACGCGACTCAGGACGGCCAAAGGCATCAATTTAGATGAAGTAGCTAGGATCTTTGATCAAAAAACTCGAGATAATCTGCTGAAGATGGCTGATAAACCCATCCAGCAGGGATTACTGATCATTAAAGAGGGCCATTTAGTGGTGGGGGCAGAAGGAAAGTTTTTAACCGATGGGATTGCGAGTGCCTTATTCTTAGTAAATTTAGGATCATGAGATTTGAACTTGAGCTTAGCGGAACAAGATGGACCATTGATACAGCTAAACCCATCGATCTATCGATCCCAGTGAATTGTCAAAAGCCCTCTGGCGCCAAAGCCTGGTATATCGATCCGCCGTCAAAATCACCTGTGCGGTTAGGGAACTGGGTCGGTAGTGTGGCCCGAGGTGGCTCCGTTAATTTTAACGATTTAAAGGTGAATCCGCACGCCCATGGGACGCATACCGAGTCTCTGGGGCATATTTCTCCAGAAGAAGACCCAGTGGAAGGGCTATTTGATCAGTTTTTCTTTGAAGCTTTGGTGGTAAGTATTTCTGTAGGGCCTAATGAAGGAATTACGCCCGCTATGCTCCAAAAGAGTATTGAGCATTGTGAAAAAAACAGCGAAGCAGCTGGGTTTTGGTCAAAAGGCGCTAAGGCTCTGGTGCTGAGGACCCTGCCCAATAACCGAGCTAAGTTAACGACAAATTACGATCATCAGGGTTGGCCTTATCTCAGTGCTGAGGCGGCCAGACTTTTGGCCGATATGGGGGTAACCCACTTACTCATTGATACCCCTTCGGTTGACCCAGAAAAAGACCAAGGGGCCTTATTGGCCCATAAAGCCTTTTGGCAGTGGCCAGAACATCCCCGTAAAAAAGCGACCATTACAGAGTTCATCTACGTTCCGGACCAGGTTGTCGATGGGCCGTATTTGTTAGAACTACAATTGGCAGCCATAGTAAATGACGCCACTTTTTCAAGACCACTGCTCTACGCTTTGGAGTCCCTATAAAATCAGTTAGTGTCATGCTTATTGACGAATTTCGAGAGTATTGTTTGGCCAAAAAAGGAGTCAGTGAATCCATGCCTTTTGATGCGCATACTTTAGTCTTTAAAGTAGGCCCAAAAATGTTTGCTTTGGCCAGTTTAGATCAAATTCCCCTGAGGATAAACCTTAAATGCGCCCCGGATCGGGCGGTTATTTTAAGGGAAGAGTATCCCGAAGTTGTGTTGCCGGGATACCATATGAATAAGACCCATTGGAATACTCTTGTGGTGGGTGGGGATTTAAACCGGTTGTGGTGTCAAGAATTAATTGACCATTCTTATGATTTGGTTTGGGCTAGTCTAACGAAGAAACAAAAAGCATTGATCGAATAAGCCCATAAAGCGAATTCCCACGGCCGGAAATTATTTTATCAATGATCGCTGGCACTCATGTCAGCGATGATCTTCCACCGACCCTGGATGTTTTTAAAAATTACGATGAAGCTGCCGTGGGCATCACCGACTTCTCTTGCGAGGTGGTAGCGCCCCATAACCCAGTAGGCGTCTTGCGCAATGGGGCTGATATCGAGTAATTCAAAATTGAGTTCGCCGGAATGCGCAGGGGTAGGATAGGATTTTTTATAATTGTCCAAAGTGGGCTGCCAGCCTTTGGTCAGACCAGATTGGCCATAAAACTTTAGGGAGTCACTTTGCCAATACCCCTGCATGAATCCCTCTAAATCATGATTGGACCATGCCTGTTGTTGATCTAGCATGACTTGCCTAATGGCGGTGATATTATCTCGGTGGTCTGTCTCGGGGTTTAAGGATTGAGAGCTTTGGTTTTGGCAGGCCAAGACTAAGGTTAAAGCACACAGTAGAGGGAAGAATTTTTTCATGAGTTTTATTTGATATAAATGTACATTGAATTTTTTGACCCACTAAAAAATTAAATATCTTGGACAATAGATTTTTGTTCCATGACCGACATCACTATACTGACCTGCAAGGCCTATTTTGCCCCGGAAAAACCCTCTGCTTACACGGATAATATTTTACTGGAGTATCGTCTACTCAAAGAGGCCTTGGAGCGACTCGGGTTAAAAGTAAACCGCACTTATTGGGACGACCCAAACTACGATTGGTCGCAGACCCGGGCAGTGGTGTTCCGAACCATTTGGGATTACTTCGAGCGATTTGAGGAGTTTTGGCCTTGGTTACAGTCCATAAAAACCCAGACTCAGCTGATCAATCCCATGAGCCTGATTGAGTGGAATATCGATAAGGCCTATTTATTTGACCTAGAAAAAAGGGGTATACCTGTAGTTCCCTCGGTCTTGGTCAAAAAAGGACAATCCCGAAATCTCATAGAAATTGCTCGATCAATGAACTGGGCCGATTTAGTGGTCAAACCCACCATAGCAGGCGGAGGTTATTTAACGTATAAATACAGTCATGCCGATTTAGCGCAACATCAAGCTCAATTTGATACTTTGGTTGCCGGGCGCGATATGCTGGTGCAAGGTTATATTTCTAGCATTACCGAAAAAGGTGAGGCTTCCTTGATGGTCTTTGGTGGAGAATTTACCCACAGTATTTTAAAAAGAGCTAAAACAGGTGATTTTCGGGTGCAGGACGATTTCGGAGGCAGTGTTCATCCTTATGAGCATAGCCCAGATGAGGTGGCACTAGCCCAAAAAGTCATGGCTCAATGCCCATATGTGCCAGCCTACGGGCGTGTAGATATTGTGTGGGATGATCGGGGTCAACCCATGGTTTCAGAGTTGGAAATCATCGAACCTGAACTTTGGGTGCGCCAGGCGCCATGGTCCGCTGAGGTTTTCGCTCGGGCCATTGCGGCTGAGTTGAGCACAAATTAAACCTCAAACAATATTGATTTAATCCATCGAAACAGTAAGTTTCAAAGCCTTTTTGAAAAGAACTTAGACTAATTTTACTTCTGGGCAATCGCCGCAAAATGATGAAAGAAACGCGGAATGGTTTCGATGCCCTTTAAGTAATTGAAAAGCCCAAAATGTTCGTTTGGCGAATGGATGGCGTCACTGTCTAGTCCAAAGCCCATAAGTATGGTTTTGCTGTCGAGCTCTGTTTCGAACAAGGCGACAATCGGGATACTACCGCCGCCGCGTTGAGGAATCGGGGCCACGCCAAAGGTGTCCGTGTAGGCCGCGGCGGCTGCGCGATACCCAGGATGATCAATGGGCGTAACATAGCTTTGGCCACCGTGATGTGTGGTGACTTCCACTTTGACCCCTTTAGGGGCGATGGCGTTAAAATGCTCAGCAAAAAGAGCTGAAATTTTTTCCCAATCCTGATTGGGGACTAACCGCATGCTGATTTTTGCAAAAGCTTGGCTAGGAATCACGGTCTTGGATCCTTCTCCTGTATAGCCGCCCCAGATTCCATTGACGTCTAAGGTCGGTCTGATGGAGTTGCGTTCATTTGTGGTATAACCCGCCTCTCCATGCACGGCCTCAATGTCAAGGGCCTGGCAGTACTCCTCGAGACTAAACGGGGCTTGAGCCATTGCCTCGCGTTCTTCGGTGCTGAGCTGTAGTACATCATCGTAAAATCCAGGAATGGTGATATGATTGTTTTCATCCATCAATGAAGCGATCATTTGGGTCAAAATATTGATTGGATTGGCCACGGCTCCTCCGTAAAGCCCGCTGTGTAAATCACGGTTAGGCCCCGTTACCGCCACCTCCATATAAGAGAGTCCACGAAGTCCGGTGGTAATCGATGGAATGTCGTTTGCAATCATGCCCGTATCGCTGATCAAAATGATGTCATTTTTAAGCAGCGCTCTGTTTTCGCGCACAAAGATCCCTAGATTTTTACTCCCCACTTCTTCTTCGCCTTCAATCATGAATTTTACATTGCAGGGCAGTTGACCGGTTTGAGTCATGAATTCTAAAGCCTTAACGTGCATGTACATCTGGCCTTTGTCGTCGCAGGCACCTCGAGCAAAAATGGCGCCATCGGGATGTAAGGGTGTTTTTTTGATCACCGGATCAAAAGCGTCGCTTTCCCAGAGTTCAAGCGGGTCAGCGGGTTGAACATCGTAATGACCATAGACCAGAACCGTAGGGAGATCAGGATTAATAATTGTTTCTCCGTAGACAATTGGGTTCCCTGCTGTAGGATAAATTTTCACCTGAGTACATCCTGCTTTTTCAAGCTGTTTTGCCACAAGTTCTGCCGTAGCAATAACGTCTTTTTTGAAGGCAGAATCTGCGCTTACCGACGGCAATCGCAATAATTCAAAAAGCTCTTCTAAGAAACGATCTTTATGGGTATTGATATAATCTTTAGCAGAAGTCATGTGGTCGAAATTTGAATGTGCGCACGAAGTTACGAAAAGTGATAATTTTTAAAACCGCGCTCTATGTAAATTAAAAACAATATGTATATTTGCCACCCCGATTTGGGGGATCCATTGCGGCTGTGATGGAATTGGTAGACATGCTAGACTTAGGATCTAGTGCCGCAAGGCGTGGGGGTTCGACTCCCTTCAGCCGCACAAAACCCGGAAATTTATCCGGGTTTTTTTATGTCTTGTTTCGAAGACTATTTTTATACCCTGAACACGCTGCATCCTCTAATACTGGTAGTTTAAACCAAGGGAAATAGCGCGCGGATGCCCGGGGCGCAGCCCAGCGGGGTGACGCGCGGCGATGTATACCTGGTCTAAGGCGTTAATTACAGCGCATCTGGTGCTCCATGATGGGCTTATCTGATAATTTAGGGCAAGGTCCACAATGGTGCGTCCAGGTATTTTTTGATCTTCTGGGATGAGGTTCCCTCCAGCGACACTGCGCTGATCACTTTGGAATCGGGCATTAAATGTGGCCGACCAGCGGGGATGGGTCATCCCAATCATAAGACTCCCTTGATGCGGGGCAATATAGGGCATTTCATCACCGGGCTCTACAGAGCCAAAAAGACTATTGTCACTCTCAAATGCGGTTAAAAAGCGCGTTTGTGTCCAGGTATAGACCAAAGATAGGGGGAGTTTTAATTTGCTGTCATTACTCAGGGTCCATTGTTTTGAAAGCTTGGCTTCAGCACCCCACACTCGAGCTTTGCCTGCATTAAATTGTTGATTATTGCCATAGCCGCCACCGGCTGCTAAATCAGACCCGAGCAGTCGATTAAAGTGGTTGAAAAACCCAACAGTTTCGAAGCTAAATTCATCCTGATTATGCCGCAATCCGAGTTCATGATTCCAACTGATTTCTGCCTTTTGTTCTCGAGTGAAGCCCGCAGGCGAGTATCCCTTGTGTAGCCCACCAAAAATTGTTGTCTGGTTGTCCCATTTGTAGCACAGTCCTAGGCCAGGTATAAACACCATTGTCTTGTTTAAAGTATTTTCTTGTGCTGGCCCTGTGCGATCGAAATTGTTTTTTCCAAAGTCAATGGATCTGAAGTCGATGGATTCAATGCGAATTCCAGGCTTCAAAGTCAGTTTACCCAACTTTTGGGTCATTAGCACAAAGCCGGAGAGTGCTGTCGCTTTCTTAATCTCATTGGCATTGCTACCCCTTAATCCATTTTCAAGTAAAATCATGCTTTGGTTTTCGAGGGCATAACGATCAATCCATTGAAAACGATCCTCAGCATCTGTGTGCCATCGAATACCTAAGCTGAGTCGGCGTCCGGGGTCTGAAGTAGACCGCCAATCGAGATGACTTTGGATACCACGGGAATAGTATTGTCGGTTATTGGCCTTGACAGATAAACTCCCCTGGTCAGTTGTAGTAGGACCGGTTAGATTTTGATAAGCTACGGAGAATTCCTCAGGATTGTCTAAAATCGTCCCGATACTCAGAACTTCATCCTGGACTTGCACTTTGTCTAACTTGTACCAGTTGCGTCGGAAGGAATTGTTGTAGGCTGTAGTTTTAAGGCTTATGGATTTATTTACGGACCAAATATGAGTGAGGGTAAATTGCTGGTGAAAAGAGCGCATCTGATCTTGAGCTGAGGCTGCATAACGCCTAAATGCATTGGCATTAAAGTCTTGTTGACTCAAACCTAGATAAGTTTCATTAGCGTTTTCTTCGGCGTATCCCAGTTTTAGGACGAGTGAATGCCTGTTACTCAGAAATTCTGGTGTCCACTGAAATTTTCCGAGCAAGTCGTGTTTGTCAAATCCTGTATTGCCGCC
>JALRAI010000031.1 GCA_023258055.1 Flavobacteriaceae bacterium
GTTTGGGCCTATTGCTCAAATAGGGGATGCTGATGATCCGGACAAGAAATTCGCGAGCCTTCGTCCTGATCAGCAACTTCACTTGATTGATTTCGAGCAGGCCATGGATCTTTTCAAATTGCCCAAGGTGCTGGGTCAGTATGAGCAGCAAGAGGTAGAGGTCGCCAACGGACGCTATGGGCCCTATGTTCGCTGGGGGAAGCAGTTCATTTCTTTGCCCGCAACCCTAGATCCACTGGATGTAGACATGGCCGTGGCCACTGAATTAATCGAGGCAAAAAAACAGGCCGACGCCCCAATTTATGTCCACGAAAACCTGCCAGTACAGAAAGGTAAAGGACGATTTGGTCCCTTCATTAAGTGGAATGGTATGTTTATCAATGTCTCAAAGAAATACGATTTTGACAATCTCAGCGACAGCGATATCGTCCAACTCATTGAAGACAAAAAGCAGAAAGAAAAGGATAAGTTGATCGCCTTTTGGCCTGAACAAGACATTCGCATAGAAAAGGCACGCTGGGGGAGATTTAACCTCATCAAAGGAAAGGTCAAAATAGAATTGCCAAAAACCACCAAAGCCGATAAAATTACTTTGGATCAAGCTCAAGAAATGCTTGCGGCTAAGGCGGGTGACAAATCAAAGGCGAGAAAAAAAGCTAAGAGTAAAAAATAATGATACAGTACCTCAGACCGGTTTCTAAGGCAGTTTGCGCCCATAGAGAAGTACTTCCGGTTGGGGTATTAGGAAAGGAATTGTGTCTTTATCAACAAGAGGATGACTTTCCTGATGTAGCCGCCTTTAAATTTGCCTTAGTGGGGGTCCCAGAGCATCGGCGCGATGTCGATTTCATGGGGGAATCCATTGATTTTGACGCGGTACGCATGGCCTTTTATGGTCTTTATCCCGGAAATTGGCAGTGGTCCATGGTGGACTTGGGCGATATTATCCCGGGTGATACTGTCGGCGATACTGATTTTGCCCTAAAAGAGGTGCTTAATGAGCTTCTGCTTATGGGGGTACTGCCCATCGTTCTTGGGGGAAGCCAAGATTTACTTTACGCCCATTACCGAGCATTTGATGGGGTTCAAGACATGATCAATGTGGTTAATGTAGATCATCGTTTTGATTTAGGTGACCATCAAAAGCCCATGTCAAACAAAGCCTACGTGGGGAAAATGGTTGTGGATAAGCCCTATAACCTCATGAATTATGGGGTTCTGGGTTATCAATCTTATCTAAATCCACCACAAGAAATCGCCCTGATGGATAAGTTGCATTTTGACGCTTATCGACTCGGCAATCTCATACAGGATATCACCCTAGCCGAGCCAATAATGCGTCAGGCACAACTGGTAGCTATTGATGCTTCGAGTGTCAAAAGCAGTGCCCTTAGCTTTCGCTATCACAAGAGTCCTAACGGTTTTGACAGTCGTGAAATATGTGCTCTGTCGCGCTATGCGGGGATAAGCAATGGCGTAAAATCTTTTGGTATTTATGAGCTCAAATCTTTCGAAAAATACGAAAGTGCCCCTAATCTAGTCGCTCAAATGATTTGGTACTTTATAGAAGGGGTGTCTTTTCGGGTCCATGACGGGGATTTTTTGAATCCAGATCACTTTATTGTGTATTCAGTGCCTGTTGATGATATGGTTTTGGTATTCAAAAAAAGTAAACGCACGGGTCGTTGGTGGATTGAATTGCCAAATAATAATACTTTGAATAATAATATGTCATCTGTTGCGTTATTACCCTGCACTTATGAAGATTATTTGAGTGCAACAGAACAAAATATTCCCGAACGTTGGTTAAAAGCCCGTTTGAGAAACAAAGTTTAACTATAAATGTGTGTATTTGATTTAGGGGTTTTTTCTATAAATTTGTTGCTTTTCTGAAAATTTATGGATAGGTTTACGGCCTTAAATCTGAGTAATTTCTTAACCGAATCATCTATGAAAAAGTTAATTGCAATTTTTGCGATAACCGCCCTTGTTGCAAGCTGTAGCTCAAATCGAGATCGCGGCGAATTGGTTGGCGCAAAAGGCAAAAAATGGTACCCTGAAAAACCCTATGGAATGACCCTTGTTCCTGGCGGGTCTTTTTTGATGGGTAAATCCGATGACGATTTCGTCGCTGTGAATGACGCACCGACTCGAACCGTCACTGTCCGTTCATTTTACATGGATGAAACTGAAATTACCAATGCTGAGTATCGTCAGTTTGTGAACTGGGTTAAAGACTCTACAGTGCGTCTTCGTTTGGCTATTTTGGCTGATGAGGTGGGAGCACTTCCTGGTGATGGGGGAATTGGCGAGTTTGCTTTTGTCGATCAAGAGAATCAAGAGATGACTCCTTGGGAGCAATACAACTACGATAATTATTACGGCATGGGCGACGATTTTTACGCTGGTCGTAAAATCAACAATGATGTCGATCTAATTTGGGAACCGGCCGAGTACCCAGATGAATATTATTCTGAGGTAATGGATACCATGTATATTCCTGCCGAAGAGGCTTACAATGGTCAGCGTACCATTGATGTCAGTAAATTGAACTTCCAGTATACCTACATGGACATTCAAGCAGCGGCTCGGGCCAAGGGCAAGCGTCGTAAAGACTTTATCATCAAAGAAGACATCAATATCTATCCGGACACTACCGTTTGGATTAAAGACTTCAACTACTCTTACAATGAGCCAATGCACAATGACTATTTTTGGCACGAAGCTTATGGAGATTACCCAGTAGTTGGGGTGAATTGGAAACAAGCCAAGGCTTTTTGTGCCTGGAGAACACTTTACAAGAACGCCTACCAAAAATCTAAGGGCAAACCCTATGTGAATACTTTTAGATTGCCCAGCGAGGCCGAATGGGAATATGCTGCAAGAGGTGGTCTAGAATCTGCGACTTATCCTTGGGGAGGTCCTTATGCTAAAAATGATCGTGGCTGTTTTATGGCTAATTTCAAGCCATTGCGTGGAGATTACGCGGCGGACCAAGCTCTTTACACTGTAGAAGCTGATTCTTATGAGCCAAATGACTACAATCTTTACAATATGGCTGGAAATGTTAGTGAGTGGATCGATTCTTCATATGATCCAGGATCTTACGAGTATTCTTCTACCATGAACCCCAGTGTTAATGACCCTGCCAATAAGCGTAAGGTCGTACGCGGTGGTTCTTGGAAGGATGTGGCTTATTTCCTCCAAGTTAGCACACGAGATTACGAGTACGCTGATTCTGCCCGCAGTTATATCGGTTTTAGAACCGTTCAGGACTATATGGGTACTAACATTATTCTTAACAACAATTTCGGTGATGCACGCTAAACCCCGTGTTTCATCACAATCACATTAATTCTGTTTTACTTAACGAAACTCTAATTTATCATGGCAGCAAAGTCTAAAACCAACAAAAAATCTTTATTGACTCCACAAAACCTTAACATGGCCTATGGTCTAGGAGCATCTATTGTAATCCTTGGAGCACTTTTTAAAATCCTTCACTGGGAATTGGGTCCATTAAATGGTAGTGTATTATTAGCAGTTGGTTTGATTACTGAGGCTGTGATTTTCGCCATCTCTGCATTTGAGAAGGTAGATGATGGTCCAGACTGGTCTTTGGTTTATCCAGAACTTGCTGGTGGTGAGTCAAAGAATCAGGATCCAGAGGGTTTGCTTTCAAAAAAACTCGATGGAATTTTGCGTGAAGCCAAATTAGATTCACAACTCATGAGTGATCTTGGGGACAGCATCCGTTCTTTTGGTGCTGCTGCACAGAGTATGGCGCCAACCGCCGACGCACTAGAGTCTACCAAGAAATATGGTGAGCAAATTGCCAGCGCTGCCGCGCAAATGGAATCCTTAAACGGTATATACCAAATGCAAATGGAGGCGGCTAATCGTCAAGCTGCCCTGAACGAAAGCGTAGCTGCCAATGCTGAGCAGCTTAAAAATCAAATGGAAGAAATGGCCAGCAACTTGGCTTCTTTAAATAGCGTTTATGGAGGTATGTTGTCTGCAATGAACAAGAAGTAATTTGTTTCCAACTGTATATTCATTAATAATTAAAAAGTATTAGCATGGCAGGAGGAAAACAATCCGCAAGACAGAAGATGATTAACCTGATGTATCTGGTATTCATCGCGATGCTTGCCCTTAATATGTCAAAAGAGGTCTTAACGGCCTTTGGGGTTATGGATGAGCGTTTGGTAGACGCCAACGCGGCATCAACAGCTCGAAATAATGCCTTTATGGAAAATTTGACCACAAAGGCCTCAGAACAACCAGAACAGTATTCTGCAGTAAAAGAAAAGGCAGATCAAATCAATGCATTAGCCACTGATTTGACCGATTTTATTGAAAACCTCAAAGGACAGATGATGGCCACCGTCAAGGCAGATGAGCAAGACAACTATGAGGTTCAAGATAAACCAGACTTTTTGGATCAGACTCTTTTTAACGGGGATAATATCTCTCCAGTTGGGAAAGAATTCTTAGCCAAAATGGATGCTTATCGTACAGGAGTACTCGCTTTAGTGGGTGACGATTATCCGAGTATTGCCGCAGATATCGAAAAGAAATTCTCTACTGAGGATGTGCGTCAACGCAGTGATAATGTTAAAAAGCCTTGGTTGAATTATCAGTTTGAAGGCTTCCCAATGATCGCTTCTAAAACTAAAATGAGTCAAATTCAGGCGGACGTAAAAACCACCCAAAGCGAGATTCTTTCTAAAATGTTAGGAAGTCAGCAAGAGGCGGCCTTGTCTTTTACTCAATACAACACCCTTTTAGAGCAATCTAAATCGGCCTTCTATGCTGGTGAAGCTTTTGAAGGAGGCATCGTTTTAGGGCGTAAGGACCCCAATACAAAGCCAAACCGTGTGGAATTGACTCTAGATGGTAAGCCTTTGAGTGAATCTCAGTACACCATTGAGAGTGGTAAGGTTAAATTAAACATCAATGCTGGTGCTGCTGGCGATCACAAAGTAGAGGGTAATTTAATTTTCTTACAAGATGGTAAGGAAGTTGAAATTCCTGTAGATGTGGCTTTTGCGACCATTACCAAGCCAAATTCAGCAGTTATAGCTGCCGACAAAATGAACGTTGTTTACCGTGGAGTTGAAAACCCAATGACAGTTTCTATTCCTGGTATTCCTGATAACAAAGTGACTGCAACTGCTTCAAGCGGTAAGTGGAAAAAGCTTTCAGGAACTAACTATTCTTTTGAGCCCGGTTCAGGAACCAAGGTTACCATTAATGCCTCTGGGGTATTGCCAGATGGCCAAAAAGTAAACACTCCTGCAGAGTTTCGTATCAAAGATATTCCGCGTCCCGTTGGATCGATTCGCGGTGAAACCGGAGATGGTGCCTGCGTTCGTATGCAACGCCAAGGTCTAGAGATTGCCAGTGTCGGCGCTGCTTTGGAAGACTTTGATTTTGATTTAGGATTAAAAGTTACAGGATTTAGTTTTAAAGTTTCTGGCCAGCCTACGGTAATGGTTCAAGGCAATAAATTGAACAACGCTGCAAAAAGCGCTTTAAATCGTGCGCGTCGCGGAGAGACTGTTCAGATTTTTGATATTAACGCCAACTTAGTTGGTAACTCTTCGTACAAATTGAAGAAGATTTCTCCAGTTTGTATCGAATTAACAAATTAAAAAAGTACCATGCGTTTAACACAAGTATTTCTTGGTATTGCTTTGATGTTGCTTAGCCCTAGTCTGCAGGCTCAGCTCAATATTCTCAATGCAAAAACCCCTGATGAAATTGGGCAAAAGACAGAGGCTCAGATTGCCTATGACAATGATAATCCACTGCCTTATGGCTATGTGGATGATCGAGATATCCTTTGGTCAAAAACCACTTGGGAAATTGTAGACCTGGATGAGCGCGTTAACTTTCCGCTTTATTACCCCATTGATACGAATAATATCGGGTCTGAGCGCCGTTCTCTGTACGATGTGCTGGTAAAGAATATTAAAAATGGTAATATTTCAGAGGTCTATGCAGATTCTTATTTCTCTGAAAAAAGAACCTTAAGAGATATCGAAGGTTCTTTAGTATATAGTGATACCACTGACCTAGGTATTGAGCAGTTTAACGCTGTGGGCCGTGTAGATCCTGAATATGTGCGAAGATTTACCCTAGACGCAGGAGATATTGAGGAGTGGAGAATTCGTGGAGTGTGGTATCTTGATAAGCGTCAAGGAGAATTGCGCTATCGTCTATTGGCGATTTGTCCTGTAGCTAATGAAGCACGTTCAAAGGCATTTCCGGATGATGGTGTTGATGCTAAGGTTGAATTGTTCTGGGTTTGGTATCCGGGTGCACGGGATATATTGCACAAGGCCAAAGCCTTCAATCGCAAAAATACCTCACAACCCATTTCTTTTGATCATCTGTTGAATTCGCGTAGATTTAATGCTGTGATTTACAAAGATGACAATGTACAGGGAGATCGTGGCGTGGCCGATTATATCAACGACAATGCGCTGATGCAGCTCTTGGAATCTGATCGCATCAAAGATCAGATCCGCAACATTGAAATCGACCTTTGGAATTATTAAAAGGTATTGAATAAAACATCAACCCTCCTGCCCAAACAGGAGGGTTTTTTATATGAAACAATTTGATTTTGCCATAATAGGGTTTGGGATTGCTGGCGCAACCATAACGCGCGAATTAACGCTTCGCGGTCGCAGTGTGGTCGTTATAGATTCCAGAAAAAATACAGCCACCGCCGTTGCAGGAGGAACTTTGCACCCTGCAGTATTGCGCTACTATAACAAGGTTTGGCGGGCCGATGAATTTTGGCCAAAAGCAAAATTGTTCTACCAAAGTTTAGAAGATGAGTGGCAAATACCTCTATTGCGAACCAATGGTCTAGTGCGGGTCTTTGCCAGTGAAGAGGAATCCAGTTTATGGGAAGAAAAGCGAAAAGATCCATTTTGGCATGATTATTTAAGTCCACTGGAACAAAGTGAGTCGGTGTCCTTACCATTGATCCATGCACCACACGGCTATGGTATGTCCGATGATTTTTGGCGTTTTGACCCTGCATTTTTGCTTAAGACCTATCGGCAAAAACTCTTGGAAAAGGGGCAGTACATCAGCGCTGAATTATCCTTTAATTCGCGTGAGGCCTTATATAAACAAATTATGGATTTGGGTGTTCAGCCCCAAGGCATAGTCTTAGCGCAAGGTTTTCAGCAGGAATTTTGGCCAGACTTACCTCAGGGAAATCCGATTATCTGTAAACAAGGGCAGTACCTGATCATCGAATGTCCTGGATTGAATATAACGCGCACACTTAAGTCTAAGTTTTTCATCATCCCACTGGGGGAAGATCGCTATCAAGTAGGAGCCACTTATCCCCGGGTTAATGAGCCTGGGGCTTTTGAAGAATCTCAACAGAGAATTATCAGGGATTTAGACCAGCTCGTGGATTTACCTTATCGCATTGTGGACTATAAAACCGGAACACGGCCAGGAACAAAAGACCGTAAACCTATATTAGGGGCCTTTAAAAATGCCGAAGATATTTATGTAATTAATGGACTCAATTCACGAGGCCTACTGATGGCTCCATTACTCTCCAGCTGGCTTGCGGACTTTATGCTCGATGACAAAACAATTCCAGAGGAAGTTTCGATCAATCGGTTTTTTTGACCAGAGTAGGATCGTAATTGAAAAATATGTTGATCCAGATATTGCGCGAAAGTCGCAGAATAATGGGAAGGCTCAGTACCAGAACAGCGGCAATGGCAAAAAATGTTTGCAAGCGATCTAGAGAAAGCCAAAAATAACTGATGATGAAAGTCGCCACGGCAAAAGCCACCCCTACGGCATAGCTTACGTACATGGCCCCATAAAAAAATGAAGGTTCAATTTTGTATTTAACCCCGCAATTAGGACAATGTTCATGCATGAGTAATGTTTTTGCAGGGTGATAAGCTTTTGGGCTTTCATACATAGCCCCACTGTGACATACTGGGCAACTGCCTGTGAAAATACTGTAGAGTTTTGTGCCTTTGAATAGATTCATTTTCTGTTTTTTTGCCAAAGCAAATTTAAGCATCTTTGCAGCACTCAAATGTTACCTTTGTTACCCTAATGCTAAATATCCACAATTTATCAGTTTCATTTCAAGGAACACCTTTGTTTGAAGGGGTGACTTTTCAGTTAAAAGGGGGAGATCGCGTCGGATTAATCGGCAAGAATGGCGCTGGTAAGTCAACACTGTTGAAAATTACGGCTGGCGCACAAGAGTACGACACGGGGCAAATCGCTACGGACAAGGAAATCTCAATCGGATACCTCAGACAAGATATTGATTTTGAACACGGGCATACGGTACTTCAAGAGGCCTATAAGGCCTTTGAATTATTGCAAGGTTTTGAGAAAAAACTTGAGCAAATCAATACTGAACTCGCCCACAGAACTGATTATGAAAGCCAGGGGTACGCGGATTTGATCGAATCCCTAAGTGATGTCCAGCATCAGTACGAAATACATGGGGGTTATCTCTATCAAGGAGAAACTGAGCGCATTTTACAGGGGCTTGGGTTTGTCCGTAATGATTTTGACCAAATGACCGATACCTTTTCGGGGGGATGGCGCATGCGTATTGAACTGGCCAAACTATTGCTTCAGCAGCACGATATATTGCTGTTAGATGAGCCCACGAACCACTTGGATATAGAGTCTATTTTGTGGTTAGAAGATTTTCTCAATAGTTATCCAGGCGCAGTAGTTTTAGTGAGTCACGACAAGATGTTTTTGGATCATGTAACCAATCGTACAATTGAACTTTCTACTGGAAAGATGTACGATGTGAAATTACCCTATTCAAAATATCTCAATGCACGCGAGGAACGCCGAGCCCAGCAAATGTCGATTCAAAAGAATCAGCAAAAGCAAATAGAACAGACCGAGCGATTGATTGAAAAATTCCGAGCAAAGGCCTCCAAAGCCTCCATGGCTCAGTCCCTGATAAAAAAGCTCGACCGTATGGATGTCATCGAGGTTGATGAAGACGACAACGCGGTCATGAGTTTAAACTTTCCGGTGTCTCGAGACCCGGGTAAAGTGGTTTTTATTTTAGAGGAAATCGCTAAAAATTACGGGGATAAGACTGTGCTTTCCGGGGTAAATTTGCGGATTTCACGAGGGGACAAAATCGCTTTTGTCGGGCAAAATGGACAGGGAAAATCAACTTTGGCCAAGATCATGGTTGACGCTATTGATTATCAGGGGTCATTGTCCTTGGGACACAACGTGGATATCGGTTATTTTGCACAAAATCAAGCAGAGTATTTAGATGGCAATAAAACTGTAGAACAAACCATGATTGATGCCGCTGACCAAAATACGCGACCTAAAGTAAGGGATATTTTAGGGGCCTTTTTGTTCCGCGGAGAAGAGGTGGACAAATATGTGCGGGTATTATCTGGAGGAGAGCGCAATCGCCTGGCCTTGGCCAAACTTTTACTTCAGCCGCTGAATGTTTTGGTGATGGATGAACCGACCAATCACTTGGACATCAAGTCAAAAAATGTTTTGAAAGAGGCTTTGTTGCGTTTCCAAGGCACCTTAATATTAGTATCACACGACAGGGATTTTCTTCAAGGCTTAACCCAGGTGGTTTATGAGTTTAAAGAGGGCCATTTAAAAGAATATTTGGGCGATATTGACTTTTTCTTGGAGCAGCGTAATTTGAGTCATTTGCGCGATGCTGAAAAGCGGTCAATACCCGAGGGTCAGGAAATAAAATCACAGAAAAAAAGTGAAACAGCCCTGAGTTATCAGCAGCAAAAAAAGAAAAAATCACTGACCAATAAACTCAGCCAAATAGAAAGGGATATTCAGCTTTTGGAGTCCGAGATTCAGCAATTGGATCAGGATTTATTAAAAGACCCTGAATTATTTGGCACCAGCGAGGAGTTTTACAGTAACTACAGCCAAAAAAAATCAAAGCTGGAGTCCTTAATGACCCGATGGGAGGAGCTCAGTGCTGCCCTAGAGCAGTTCTGATTTTTTATGATATGTTTAACGTTATCATGGGTTAAACCCCTTAATTTTAAAGGAGACTTAATCAAATCAGCTCACTAACCCAGAATAACATAATTTTTACTTACGTGCGCAAAATAATTAACACCGTCATTGCTATTGTCATCATCTTAGGGGCTGTCTTATACGCCAATTATTTAGTAGACAGTAACAGCCGCATAAAACCACCGGCCAAAAAGGTCGTCAAAACAGTTTTTGCAGAATCAGCCCAAAATGGAAAGGTGCCTATCTCAATTACGACCAGTGGTCAGCTATTGGCTAAAAATCGATTCGAATTATTTGCTGAAGTTCAGGGTGTACTCAAAAATGGCTCTGGGGTTTTTAAGCCAGGTCAAATGTTTAAAAAAGGGGCGGTATTGATCAATATTGATGCACAAGAATTTAAAGCCTCTTTGGTATCCTCGCGCAGTAACTTTCAGAATACTATTGCCGGCATGATGGCTGACTTGAAGCTGGACTATCCTATGGCCTATGAACAGTGGAATAATTTTTTACAGCGTTTTGATCTAGACACCCCCTTACCGGACTTGCCTGAGATCAATGATGAAAAGGCGGAATTTTTTATTGCGGGTCGCGGCGTGATTTCGGCTTACTACGCCATTAAAAATTTAGAGGAGCGTTTGGGTAAGTACAGTATACGCGCTCCATATGATGGCGTTTTGGCTAGCGCCTCTGTCACGGAAGGCACCCTAGTGCGTCCCGGACAGAATCTTGGAGAGTTTATTGCCACAGAGGCTTATGAACTCGCCTTAAGTATAGCTCCAGATGCCAGTGATTATCTAAAATTGGGGGATGAAGTGGTCATGGCTACGCGTTCAGGAACCAAGACCTTTAGCGGTAAGATTACCAGAATCAATAAGCGTGTAGATCCCACAACTCAATTAGTTCAGGTTTTTGTGGAGACTAATGATCCCACCCTTAAAGAGGGTATGTATCTCGAAGCAGAAATCAGTGCGGGCTCAGTGGACAACGCTCTTTTAATGTCGCGAAAGTTACTCGTGGATGAGACCTCAGTTTACGCCGTTCAAGACGGGGTGCTTGTCTTGGTTCCTGTAGAACCTGTCTATTTTATGCCTAATAAGATGGTGGTGCGCGGGGTGCCGGATGGCAGTATGATTTTAACCCAGCCCGTGGCCGGGGCCCACTCTGGTATGATGGTCAATATTTACAGTACCCAGGAGTCTGGTCAGGATACCACAACCCAAAACTAATCGACCCCTACACGAGAGATCATGCGTAAACTCATCACATATTTTATTCGTTACGAAGTCGCAGTAAATGTGATTATTTTGGCCTTTATCGTTATGGGGATTGCCGGGGCCAAGCAATTGAAATCCTCTTTTTTTCCTCTACAAGATCCTGAAATAATCAATATCAATATCGCTTATCCCGGAGCAGCGCCACAAGAAATAGAGGAAGGGATAGTGTTGAAGATTGAGGATAATTTAAAGGGACTCATAGGGATTGATCGCGTTACCTCTGTATCGCGCGAAAATGGGGGGAGTATTACTGTAGAAATTGAGAGTGGTCGTGACATAGATGTGCTTCTAGCGGAGGTTAAAAACGCCGTGGACCGCGTGCCAAATTTCCCCTCTGGGATGGAGCCGCTCGTGGTGGCCAAAAGGGAAAATGTAAGGCGAACCATAGAATTTGCTATTTCTGGGCAGGACGTTGAGCTTACTGCCTTGAAAGAAATCGGTCGTCAAATTGAAAATGACTTAAGACGTATCGATGGCATATCTCAAATCGCCGTAAGTGGATACCCTGAGCAAGAGATAGAGATCGCGGTACGAGAGGCAGACCTCTTGGCCTATGGACTGAGTTTTACAGAGGTTGCCTCGGCTGTAGCACGCGCCAACATACTCAGTACTGGAGGAAACATTAAAACTCAGGCAGAGGACTATTTGATTCGTGCGAGCAATCGCTCATACTATGGGGTAGCCTTAAATGGTCTAATAGTGCGTTCAAAAAATGACGGTAGTGTTGTGCGGCTTCAGGATGTAGCCCAAGTCAGAGATCGCTTTTCCGAATCGCCTAACGCCACTTATTTTAATGGGAATAAGGCAGTAATCATTGAGATCACCAACACTAATAATGAAGACCTGATCAGTACCTCGACCAAAGTCAAAGAGTACATTCAACAATATAACCAGACCCATACTGGGGTTCAACTCGATGTGATCAGTGATGCTGCTGTGACTTTAGAGCAGAGAACAGAATTGCTCCTGGAAAATGGGGCCATGGGTATCTTTTTGGTTTTGTTTTTCTTGTCTTTGTTCCTGAATACACGTTTGGCCTTTTGGGTAGCCTTTGGCTTGCCCATATCGTTTTTGGGTATGTTTGTGTTTGCCAATCAATTTGGAGTCACCATAAACGTTTTGAGTTTATTTGGAATGATCATTGTCATCGGAATTCTCGTGGATGATGGTATTGTGATCAGCGAAAATATTTACCAGCAATACGAGCGTGGAAAATCCCGAATCCAGGCCGCAATCGATGGGACTTTGGAAGTGCTTCCGCCTATTCTTTCGGCTATTATTACTACGGTTTTGGCCTTCTCTACCTTTTTGTTTCTCGACGGGCGAATTGGGGCATTTTTTGGAGAGGTGAGTATCATTGTAATTCTGACCTTGACCGTTTCTTTGATTGAGGCGCTGATTATTCTTCCAGCCCATATTGCCCATTCCAAAGCACTTGTTAAGACCGAGCCAAAACAGGCCAAACAGTCCTTTTTTGGCCGTGTATTTTTAAAGTTGCGCGAATTTAATCGTTATGGTGATCGCTTTATGGGTTATTTACGCGACAGGCTTTACACTCCGGTCTTGAAATTTGCCCTCCGCCAACGATTTATTACCTTCTCTATATTTTTGGCCTTACTGATCATCACCATTGGTTCAGTGCGCGGTGGGATTATCAGAGGGGCCTTTTTTCCCATGATTGCCAGTGATCAGGTTCAGATTAACCTTTTAATGCCAGAGGGGACTAACCCCATGATCACAGACTCTATTATCAGCCGTATTGAAGCGGCTGCATGGGAAGTCAACGAGGTTTATACGGCTAAACAAACAGGGGGGCTGCAAGTGGTTCAAAACATTATCAAAAATGTGGGACCAGGAAATAATAAAGCCTCATTAGATATCAATTTATTGCCAGGGGAAGAGCGTGATTTTGGCGCTCCGGAGATAAACAATGCTATTCGAGAGGCAACAGGTCCTGTTTATGGGGTAGAGCGACTGACTTTTGGCTCTGGAGGTAACTTTGGGGGGAGTCCTGTTTCTGTGTCTTTACTCGGGGCTAATACGGCTGAATTAAAGGCGGCCAAAGACGAGCTCCTAGAAAGCATGCTTCAAAACCCTCTGCTGGTCGATGTGGCCGATACAGACCCTGAAGGCATCAAGGAAATAAACATCAAACTCAATGAATCAGCCTATGCCTTGGGCTTGACACTGCAGGATGTGATGAGCCAAGTGCGTGCCGGATTTTTTGGGCTTCAGGCTCAGCGTTTCCAGCGGGGCCAGGATGAAATAAGGGTATGGGTGCGCTATGATCGCTCTGGCCGAGGGTCAATCAATGACCTGGAACAAATGAGGCTGATTACCCCCGGGGGCAGTCGCGTTCCTTTTGGAGAAATCGCAAGCTACAGCATTCGTCGCGGCGATGAGAGTATCAGCCACCTCAATGGTCTGCGCGAAATCCAGCTCACGGCCGATTTGAAAAATCCTAAAGGAAGTGCTACAGATATTTTATTGGATCTGCAGAATAACATTATGCCGGGCATATTGTCCAAATATCCATCGGTAAGCGTTTCTTATGAAGGCCAAAATCGAGAGGCCAATAAATTGACGCGTTCTGCCCAAACCGTTGTCCCAATTATTATTTTACTCATTTACATGACTATTGCTTTTACTTTTAGGAGCTATAGTCAGCCTTTGCTTTTGTTGTTTATGATACCCTTTAGTTTTATCGCTGTGGCATGGGGACACTGGATACATGATTTACCCATCAATATACTCTCTGCATTGGGAATTATAGCATTGATCGGAATTATGGTGAACGATGGGCTCGTACTCATTGGAAAATTTAACAGCTATTTACGTGAGGGACTCAGTTTAGATCAGGCCTTGACCAAGGCCGGGCGTATGCGTTTCCGTGCAATTTTTCTGACCTCTTTAACCACTATAGCAGGTATCGCGCCATTATTGCTCGAAAAAAGCCGACAAGCCCAATTTTTAATTCCCATGGCGATTTCTATTGCTTATGGTATAGCCATAGCCACAGTGCTTACCCTCATTATGCTGCCCATTTTGCTATCCTTTACTAATGACCTCAAAAGAAGAGTGCATTGGCTAATTCACGGTGAGCTTCTGCCCAGAGAGCGATTTGAACGCGTGATTAAAGAGCGAGAATTTATCAATGAATGGTCCCAGGAGCAGTTGCCCGATAATCAAACTACAGAAGATGAAGTCTAACGCACTAATCATAAAAAGCCTATGCTTCATTGGGCTTATAGGAACAGGATCTCTTTTTGGTCAAGAAAGTGAATTATTGACCAAAGACCAGGCTATGGCCCAAATGTTGTCGGCTAATTTTGGGATTCAGATGGCTCAAAATGAAAAGTTACAGGCCGAAAACAATGCCTCTTTACTGAATTCCGGATATCTTCCAGGGGTAGCCCTTTCCTCTGGGGCGAGTTATGACTTGCAAGATCAGGAGGTGACCTTTCGCGATGGCTCTTTAAATGTAGTGGATGGTGCCGAGACCAAGCGACTGAATGCTTCCTTGAATTTAAGTTATACAATTTTTGATGGGATGGGCCGCTACTACAATTACAAGCGGTTAAAACAAGCAGAAAAGCTTAGCGGTCTTCAAGTACAGGCCACTATTGAGTCTACACTTTTACAGTTATTTACCGTTTACTTTGAATTGGCGCGTTTAACCGAGAATCAAACAGTTTTACAACAAGTCCTAAACAACACAAAGGATCGATTAAGGCGAGCAAACTACGGTTTTGATTATGGTCAAAACACTAAGCTCGACGTGCTCAATGCTGAGGTGGATTTGGTTAATGACAGTATCGCTCTAAATAATAATGCACAACAACTGGTCAATACCCGCCGAGATTTAGCTGTGTTACTCAATGATGATCTCAATAGAGACTTTAGGGTAGATACTGCTGTAGTATTTTTAGATCCATTGACCCTAGACGCCCTGCAACAAAAGGCACCGACTGAAAATATACGGGTACTTATTGGACAGTCTAATAAGCAGCTCAGTGCATATAGCGTGAAATTTCAGCGATCTCTTGAATTGCCTAGACTGGGGCTTACAGGGGCATACGGCTGGAACGAAGGAATTTTTCCGGCTACGGGTTTTGCCACTAAAAATATAAGTTCGGGCTTTTCTGCAGGCCTACAGCTCAGTTGGAATATTTTTAATGGTGGGGCAAATCGAACGGCTTTAAAAAATTCAAAAATTAGTCTTGAGAATCAAGATTTGGCTTTGGAAGAAATAAAAGTCCAGGTACAGCGCGATGTAGCTAATGCCTATGGGGATCTTTTAAACAGAAAAAATGCCTATGGGCTTTTGAGTCGTTCTATAGAAACTGCCCAAAACAATTACAATCGTTCCCTTGATCGTTATCGATTAGGTCAATTGACATCATTAGAATTGCGTCAGGCGCAAATTAATTTGCTCAATGCCAAAATGAATGCCAATATGGCAAAGTATCAAGCGAAACTCTCGGAATTGACCTATTTACAAACCTGTGGTCAACTGCTCAATGTTCCACTTTAGGACCGGCTGAGGATCCAAATTTTTGAAAAAGCCCTGTAATCAAGATAATGTGAGGGAAGGTTATCGCCACTAATGCTGCAAAAAGAATAGGAAATAATCCAGTGCCCAAATAGTCATAGCCTTTGGCCATAAGAAAAATACCAAAAACTGAAACCAACCAGTAGCGATAGCTTTGTTTGAAATAGCGCAAAGCAGATTTATAACCCAGCGCTTGACCCTCGATAAGGATTTGGTCTTTGATAGAAGGTAGGGCATGCCAAATCACAAAATAAACGGCAAAGGACAAGGAAAGGGCCGTATTGTAGAACACCACATAGAACATCAGTAGATAAAACAATTCCTCAAAAAACCCCTTTTTAAAGTATTGGGGTTGGAACGCCCAAGAAACAATAAGGGTTCCTGCTAGTCCTATGGTAATATAATCCAGGGGAATTCCACTGATATCCCATCCTGTCATATGAAGAATAAGATATTGGACATCCGATTGATGCGTGTAAAACAACATTGAAAAAATAACCAATCCGTATAGAGTGTAGTCCCAGGACTTTGTTTTTGATCCCGAGAGTCTATTGTGCAGGTGTTGTTCGCCAAAGTGATAACTGCTAAAGAGCATAAAAGTAACTAGACCCAAAATGCGCCAGGAAAAGGCTAGGGCAAAAACCAGAGCTCCTAAACTGACATAGACCGCAATCAACTGCCACTTTTTTGTTTTATTCTGCTTCAGCAGTTCTTGAAGTAAGTTAATGTCGTTTGCCCCGTGCATCAAACCCAAGGATAGAACAAAAATTCCTGAGGCAAAAAGCTCGATTTGCGCATTGGTATAAAGAGAAATCCAAATTACAAATGCAGTAATTATTATGTTAAAATTTTTGTTCATTGTTATTCATATAGGAGTAAATTTACGAAAAATGTAATTTTTATTTGTCAGCCAAAAAAAAATGTTTAACTTTAATCAAATTATGTTAAACAAATTTAATTAACCATGACAGCATTATTAACTACATTAACTATGGCGTCTAAAATGGCGCCGGATGATTATGTTGGTTTTACATTCTTTGTAGGATGTATGGCCATGATGGCAGCTTCTGCCTTCTTTTTCCTTTCGATGAATGGATTTGACACAAAATGGAGGACTTCAATTCTCGTTTCGGGTCTTATTACATTTATCGCAGCAGTACACTATTGGTACATGCGTGATTATTGGGCTTCTTTTGGAGAATCGCCAACGTTTTTCCGCTACGTAGACTGGGTACTGACCGTACCACTAATGTGCGTAGAGTTTTATTTAATCCTTAGAGTCGCTGGAGCGAAAAAGTCACTGATGTGGCGTATGATTTTCCTTTCAGTTGTTATGCTCGTTACAGGATATTTCGGTGAAGCTGTTGATCAGGCTAATGCCCAAGTATGGGGTCTTATTTCAGGGATCGCTTACTTTGTCATTGTTTATGACATTTGGATGGGTGCTGCCAAAAAACTTGCTGAGGCCGCTGGAGGAGCTACTCTTTCTGCGCACAAAATGCTCAGCTGGTTCGTCCTAGTGGGATGGGCTATTTATCCAATTGGATATATGGCAGGTACTCCAGGATGGTACGAAGGAATTTTTGGCGGAATGAACCTAGATGTTATTTACAACATCGGGGATGCCGTGAACAAAATTGGCTTTGGTTTGGTGGTTTACGGTCTTGCCGTGGCCAAGCAAAACGAAGCTTAAGCGTCGATATGATAGTAAAAAGCCGCTCGTTGAGCGGCTTTTTTTTGTCCAAAATTTGTAATCAAATGACCCTAAATCAGGGCTAGAATTAAAGTAGAATATACTTGCAAGGTATCATCTTTTGTTTGTATTTTTGCTGCATATCGCGGGATAGAGCAGTAGGTAGCTCGTCGGGCTCATAACCCGAAGGTCACAGGTTCGAGTCCTGTTCCCGCTACA
>JALRAI010000032.1 GCA_023258055.1 Flavobacteriaceae bacterium
ACAAAGCATTGATCATAAAATAAAAGTTGCCGAGCGGAATATTGGGGGCGTTGAGTTGCTGGGGTACCTCCAAAAGAATAAGCCCAAGTGCACCGGCCAGACCCATAAAAATCCCCAATGTTTTTTGCCAAACAATGCGTTCTTTTAAAAACAGTCGCCCCAAGACCAGTAGGATTACCGGGACCAGGGTGATCACCACCGATGAATTAATCGGGGTAGAAAGGGCAAGGCCCTTAAAAAATGAAGTCATGTTTAGGGCCATACCAAAAAAGGCGCACAACATCATCAGCCCCCAGTCTTTGCGCGCTAATCGCTCTCGAGGTCCGAAGAGACCCAAAATCCAGAAGGCCACAGCCGCCCCAATTACCCTGAGTAGAATAAAACCATGGGGTTCTATGATCTGGGGCATGAGTCCTTTGGCAATAGTGTGGTTTATGCCATAAATAACTCCAGCGGCAGTTGCCGCCATCAGGGCGAGGGTTCTATGAGAAATAAAGGATTTATTCACCAGTGTGGATGACCTTAAAAGCCTGCTCAACTGTCGCCTTAGCTGAGCCAATAAATATTTGGTCCTCCCAAATCAGGACAGGCCTTTTTAAAAATGTGTAATGTTCCAGTAAGAGGGCTTTGTAGCGCGCCTCGTCTAAATCCTCGGCGCTGAGTTGTCTTTCTTGAAATAATTTTGCACGACGGCTAAACAAGGCCTCATAACTTCCGGAGCGCTGATGCATTTGGGCTAAATCCTCCAGGGTCAAAGGGTTGCTTTTGACATCTTGCATGGGGAAATCACGCGGCAGTGCCCATTGTTTAAGGATGCGCTTACAGGTACTGCAACTGCTTAAGTAATATAGTTTTTTCATGCCGTTCAGGGATTTTTATTGAGGTTTACAGGGTGTTTTGAATGGATTTCTTTGGGGCCCTGGGGCAAGATAAGTCGACCGCTGAGCTCAAGCTCTAAAAGACTTTCGTTTTGCCTATGCACATCGACCTTTATTTGCCCACTATAGGCATCCGCTGAGAGCAGTTCAGGCTTGTAATCCAGGCCTACCCAAAGATATTGCTGCATGCTTTGGGCAATATCTAGGTCAAAGTTAGGGCGATCACTCCCTAAATAAAGCGTCTGAATAATCAAGCTATCGCGTAGGGCATTGAGTCGTCTACCCAGCACGGAATCTTTGGCCATAAAATAAGGGTATGTTATACTTAATTCGGGACAGGAGGTCCCTTGACAGATGCTGAGCTCCGAGGCACGGGTTTGTCTTAGGACCCAAGAGATGTCCGGGGCGCTATTACATCCTGCCGCCATCAGCACGATTAATAGCCCTATAAAGTAAGTTTTGAACATCACGGGGTAAAAATACAATTGTTTTCTCTTAGACTTGTATTCTGATTCACTTTGGAATCCATTACTTTTGTGATACCTAATTTAATCCTATGAAATTCAATACCAAAGCCATCCACGGAGGACAAAAACACGACCCAGCATATGGCGCTGTGATGCCTCCGATTTACCAAACCTCGACTTATGCGCAAAGCACTCCAGGCGGACACAAGGGTTACGAGTATTCTCGCACCCACAACCCGACTCGGGCTGCTTTAGAAGCTGCTTTGGCCAGTATAGAAGATGGGAACCACGGTTTAGCTTTTGGCAGTGGACTTGCGGCTATTGATGCGGTGATGAAACTCCTTAACCCAGGCGATGAGGTCATTTCTACTAACGATCTTTATGGAGGAACCTACCGTCTGTTCACAAAGATTTTTGAAAAGTTTGGCATTAAATTTCATTTTGTTGGAATGTCTGATGTCGAGGCCATTGAAGAAAAAATAAACCGCAACACTAAACTGATCTGGGTAGAGACACCAACCAATCCTATGATGAATGTGGTGGACATTGCCGCATGTTCTGCGATTGCCAAAAAGCATGAAGTGCTTTTGGCTGTGGACAATACCTTTGCCACCCCGTACTTGCAACAACCCTTGAGTTTGGGGGCGGATATTGTAATGCATAGCGCCACTAAATATCTCGGAGGACATAGCGATGTAGTTATGGGCGCTCTTGTAGTGCGCGACAATGCCCTGGCGGAGCGCTTATATTTTATTCAGAATGCCAGCGGTGCGGTTTGCGGCCCTCAAGATAGTTTTTTGGTGTTGCGCGGGATTAAAACCCTACACGTGCGCATGCAAAGGCACTGCGAAAACGGACGAGCTGTGGCCGAGTACTTAAAAAATCATCCCCAGGTAGAAAAAGTTTATTGGCCTGGGTTCTCAGATCATCCGAATCACGAAGTTGCGCGCAGTCAAATGCGCGATTTTGGCGGAATGATTTCGTTTGTGACCAAAGGCAATGATTTCCAAAAGGCCATTTCTGTTGTGGAAAAACTAAAGGTCTTTACTCTCGCAGAGAGTCTTGGTGGGGTCGAAAGTTTGGCGGGACATCCGGCCAGCATGACTCATGCCAGTATCCCAAAACAGGAACGGGAAAAAACAGGGGTTGTGGATTCCTTGATTCGGCTCAGCGTGGGTATTGAAGATGCGGAGGACTTGATTCAAGACCTGGCCCAGGCTTTGGCATAAGTCCGATAAACTTGGGTATTGGGACTTGCGTTTGGGGTCTTATGCGCACTTTAAAGGCGCGGTCTTGCCGATTAATTTAAATAAAACACCCCACCGAAATTAATCCAGAAGATCCAGTCATTGGCTTTATTCTCTGGCACAGGAACACCGTTGCCGAGCCCAAGGGCTTGAGTGTTGTATTCAAGCTGTGGGTTTAGGCCATCGACCCAGTTTGAGAAGTAATATTGCCAGCGCCAGTCCATTAAAAAATCAACAGACTTACTGATTTTATAACGGGTCCCAACACTGGTGACTATGCTCCAAGTCGAGCCTCCGGCTTGTTGAAAGCTGTAATAGTATTTATCAGGTGTTGTGATCGGAGTGTTAAGATTGCCAAAATCACTGTAGGCGTAAGGATCGAACCCCACCCAATGCAGTCCAGCGGCGAAATAAGGGGCCCATGGTTGGTCTTCAGCCATAAAATCACGGATACTCCAAATGTAATATTCGAGCTGAACGCCGACATCAAAAACAGTGCTAGACCCTTTCATGGCCCGCAACTGATCAGCAGTAAATGAGGTTGCAGATTCGCTAACCCATTGGCCGTAGTGTTGAAAGTTAGTTTTGTGTATGGTGAGTTCTGTTCGGACTTTAAACCGGTCATTAAAATAAGTATCTGGATTGTAACATTGACAGTCCGCACGATAAGCAAAGTTAATATAGTGGGCGACAGCAAAACCCCAACCTGTATTGCCAATATTTGTGGCAAAATTTCCGCGCTGTCCGTAGTCTCCATAGAAGGCCACAGGCCCCGCCACGACACCGAGCTCATTGGAAAAGCCTATAGGAATGCCTCCTCCTCCAGGGCTTTCCCTTTGTCCAAAGGATTGAATGCTCACCAATAGCGATAAACTATAAAGGAAAAAACGTGCGCTTAGGCTCATATATGTTGGTTGCTCAGTGCTCTCAAAGATAAAAAAACATCCTATATCGTGGATTAAATTAACAAGTGGTGTGTTTTGACAAAAAAAAGACATCAGATCTCAGGAAGTGATTTATATTTGCATAAACCAAAAATTAAACGACCGATTTTTGACAATATCGCAAAAAGAGCCCCGAAAATATCGGATGATTTGTCAAATAATCAACCTTTCATAGCTTTTTCTTAATTCAAATTCTTTTTTAGTGAAACAATCGATCCAAGATTTTATTTCGCGTGTTGCAGAAAGAAATCCCAATGAGCCTGAATTCATGCAGGCAGTGACAGAAGTTGCCGAAACGGTAATTCCCTTTATTGAAGCCAACCCTAAATATCAAGGACATATGTTGCTCGAACGTATGGCCGAGCCGGAACGCACGGTTATTTTCCGTGTGCCTTGGACAGATGACCAGGGGCAAATTCAAGTCAATCGCGGTTACCGAGTGGAGTTTAACTCGGCTATAGGACCTTATAAAGGCGGTCTGCGCTTTCACCCTTCTGTGAACCTGAGTATTTTAAAGTTTTTAGGCTTTGAACAAATGTTCAAAAACAGTTTAACGACTTTGCCAATGGGCGGTGGAAAAGGTGGGAGTGATTTCGACCCTAAGGGTAAAAGCGACGCCGAAGTGATGCGTTTTTGTCAGAGTTTTATGACCGAGTTAGCCCGACATATAGGACCCAATACCGATGTGCCTGCTGGTGATATTGGCGTAGGAGGCCGAGAAATTGGCTATATGTTTGGCCAGTACAAGCGTCTGCGCAATGAGTTTACTGGGGTCTTGACCGGAAAAGGTTTGAGTTACGGCGGATCACTTATCCGTCCGGAAGCTACTGGATACGGCAATGTTTATTTTGTAAAAAATATGTTAGCCACAAAAGGAGAAGATATTGCAGGTAAAACTGTCGTGATCTCTGGCTCAGGTAATGTGGCGCAATTTGCCGCTCAAAAAGTGCTTCAACTTGGTGGAAAAGTCGTTACGTTCTCCGATTCGTCTGGTTATATCTATGACGCTGAGGGTATTGATGCTGAAAAATTAGCCTTTGTGATGGAGCTTAAAAATGTCAAAAGAGGGCGAATCAGCGCATACACTGAAGCCTATCCTAAGGCAAAATTCGTTGCGGGAGAAAGACCTTGGAGCGTAGCTTGTGCTATTGCCTTACCTTGTGCCACTCAAAACGAACTCAATGAAGATGAGGCCCAAACTTTGATCAGTAACGGCTGTATTTGTGTGGGAGAAGGAGCTAATATGCCGTGTACACCTGGGGCGATTGAGGCATTCCAAAAAGCTAAAATTCTATTCAGTCCAGGTAAAGCCTCTAATGCTGGCGGGGTTGCCACTTCTGGATTAGAAATGTCTCAGAACTCGCTGCGATTGAATTGGACCTCAGAAGAGGTTGATGCCAAATTGCATCAAATCATGAATGATATCCATCAAGCCTGCGTTACCTATGGCACTGGCCCTGACGGCTATGTCGATTATGTCAAAGGAGCAAATATTGCCGGTTTTGTCAAAATCGCTGAAGCTATGATGGCACAAGGAGTGGTCTAAGCACTTTTAATTTTCCGATTCAAAGCCCCATATTGGGGCTTTTTTTTTGAATGAATACGCCCAATAATCATGGGGGTTTATACAATAAATAGTAATTTTCGAGGTTTAAAGGGCGGACAACACAGGATGAGATTTTTTCTACTGATTTTAGGGTTTTTTAGCGCATTTACGGTTAGGGCCCAATCCGATGCCGAGCGCTGGAGGGGATTTTTTTCTTACACCAGCGTTAAGGATATTGCTTACGGGGATGATAAAGTATATGTCGCCGCAGAAAATGCCGTGTACACCTACAATATTTGGAACCAGGAAATAACGACAATTACCACAATTGAAGGGCTTTCTGGGGAGTCGATCACTGAGATCCACTACAGTGAGGCCTATGATTTACTGTTAATTGGCCATGACAATGGCTTGATTGAAGTGATTGCCCAGGGACAGCAAGAGGTGATTCAAATTGTGGCCATATTGAACAAGCCCAGTATTCCGCCAAACATCAAGGCCATAAATGACTTTTATGAATATCAGGGCAAAGTATATGTCTCGACCGACTTCGGGATATCAGTTTTTGACCTCGCTCTTCTGGAATTCGGAGACACCTACTACATCGGTGAACTAGGAAGTACGCTTTCGGTGACCCAAACCACGATACTGCCCCCGTATATTTATGCAGCAACAGCCCAAAATGGAATAAAAAAGGCACTGCTCGATGGACCAGACCTTATCGATTACGCTTCTTGGGAGACGGTCACCGGAGGAGGAATTGTGTCGATTCAGACCTTGAATGATGCGGTTTATTTTGCCCGAACAAACCAAAGAGTTTTGCGTTTGACGCCTGAGCCCACCCAAATCATGGCCGATTTTGGGGCTGATCCAATAGTCGATATGCGGGTCAATGGCAATGTGCTCACCATCACCACAGAATCTACAGTAAACACCTATGGAGCGGACTTTAGCCCGCTGAATGTTCTGGAGCTTCCAGTAGATTTAGAAGATCAATTTTCTGTTGGGCTTGGGTTTGCGGATCAAGTTTTTGCAGGAACAAACACGAACGGGCTACTCAAACAAGGCAGTGGTCAATTCCAGTGGAATGCTATTGGCCCACAAGGCCCTTTGTTTAACAATCCATTTTCAATTGATGCTTCAGCCGGTCAGCTGTGGGTCGGATTTGGCGAGGTAACCGTGAGTTTTAACCCTTATCCCTTGAGTTATCGGGGACTCAGTCAATTTCAAAATGATACTTGGAATAATATCCCGGCCTCTGAACTCTTTGGGGCGAGCGACATTGTACAGATGACCATAAACCCCATGGATCCCGAGCAGGTTTTTGCTTCTTCCTTTCAATTTGGTTTACTGAAATTAACCGCGGGGCAGCCCGAAATACTTTATGATCAAAGCAACAGCAGCCTGACTCTTCCGCCGGATAATCCCGCTGCAGGTCTCAGGATTTATGGCTCTGACTTTGATCGGGACAACAACCTGTGGTTTGTTCAGTCTAAAATTGATCAAGGCTTATTGCGTTTGAGCCCCTCAGGTCAAATTGGTAAAATTGATTTATCGGGCATCATCAATGCTGAAGATGAGCTTGCTTTGACAGACTTGAAAATTAGTCGCGAGGGTTATGTGTTTTTCGGTTCTGCTGAAAATGGACTGATCGGATTTAATCCCAGCGGCAATAGTTTTAACCGCATTACGGAAGGTGCTGGTAATGGTAATTTGCCATCGACCGACGTGCGCACCTTGGCCTTTGACAATAATAACCGCCTTTGGATCGGCACACGCGAGGGCTTAAGGGTGTTGTATAATACGACTGGTTTTTTTCAAAGCGGCAATAATGTAGAGGCTCAACCCATCATTATCCTCGAAGAAGGGGTGGCTCAAGAATTACTTTTTCAGCAATCGGTGACAGACATAGAAGTAGATGGGTCAAACAATAAGTGGATTGCCACAGCAACCTCCGGAGTGTTTTATCTTTCTTCAAATGGCCAACAAACTCTGCTTCGTTTTACCAAAGAGAACTCTCCTCTGCCATCGGATAATGTCCAAGACATTGCCATAGATGGCGATAGTGGAAGAGTTTATTTTGCCACCACTAAGGGGCTCGTTGCTTTTGAGGGATCAGCTACCGATGCGCGTGATGACTTGGCTGGGGCTTATGTCTACCCCAATCCCGTGCGCCCTGGATTCCAGGGTCAGGTCACTATCGATGGACTCACGGCAGGGGCCAATGTAAAAATAACCGACATAGAGGGTAACTTGGTTTTTGAGACCAAAAGCCAAGGAGGAAGTGTTCTTTGGGATACTCGTGCCTTTGGACGCCATAAAGTCGCCTCAGGGGTTTATTTGGTTTTAATTAACTCAGAGGATGCCTTTGAAACCAAAGTGCTCAAAATCATGGTTGTGCGCTGATGAGGGTTGATACACCAGCTTTGGTTCTAGCCACAGTGCGTTATGGTGATTCGGATGTGATCGTCAAAATGCTCACTAAATCATCGGGTTTGCGCAGTTATATGATCCGGGGCTTGCAAAAATCCAAAAAAGGGGCGTTTCGCCCGGCGATGTTTCAACCCCTTACTCAATTGCAGATTCAGGCCATGCACCGGGATAAAGGACAGCTTGAGCGGCTTACTGAGGCCAAAGTAGCGGTGCATTACAACAATTTGCACAGTGACATCATCAAGAGTTCTATGGCTTTGTTTTTGGCGGAGATTTTTAAAATGACCCTACAAGAGCAAGAGCCTAATGCAGAACTTTTTGAGTTTTTAAGTGAGGCACTTATTGCCCTGGATACCGCTCAGGCCCCCATGAATTTTCATTTGAAGATTGTGCTTGAGTTGCAACAGTTTTTAGGCTGTTATCCCGATTTTCAATACAATCATCTGCCTTTTTTTAACCTCGAAGAAGGGGTATTTCAGGCTTCAGCGGCTGGAATAACTCGAGATGGGGCGGTTGTGCAAGATTTATGCGTTTTAGCCAAAACGCCATTTGCAAATTTGGCCCAGTGGAAAACCACTACCGAACAAAGAAGGGTCTTGTTAGACTTGCTTATGGATTATATGCAAATGCACGCCACAGGGTTTAAACGGCCTAAATCAATAGAAATCTACCGCCAAGTCTTTGGCTAAACTCCGAGTGTAGCGCCATGGGGCATTATGCGCTATTGCGGCTGGCATTGATATTGCCAAAAAGCGATCGCGTGACCATTTTTTCATAAATCGACAAATCCTGGTCTTGTCCTCCATGATTTTGAATCTCTTGTATGCTGCGCAGGGCATACTGTTGTATGGTTAATAGCGGAAGCACAATACGCTCGCGTACGCCAATTGAGGCACGCATAGCGCGAGAATCATCCATGAGCTGTTCTACCCCTGAGACTTCCAGGACCAAGGCCTTTGAGCGCAAGTATTCCTCATAAATGAGCTGCCAAAATCCACCGAATTCGGGGTCATCTTTAAGGTATTGGGTCAGGGGGAAATAACTCTTGCTCAAACTCATCATGCTGTTTTCAAGCAGGGTTCTAAAAAATGCTGAGGTTTTATACAGGGCTTGTAACTCACCCATTTTGCCTTGAGCCTTGAGGGCTTCTAGGGCAATCCCCACACCATAAAATCCGGGTACGTTTTGTTTGAGTTGACTCCAACTGCCCACAAATGGGATGGCACGCAGGTCACTAAAGTTTAGTTGGTCACTACTGCCTCGCTTGGCCGGACGGCTGCCGATATTGGTCTTTGCATAATATTTTAGGGTGCTTATTTTTTCCAGATATGGCAAAAACTGAGGGTGGTTTTTAAAGTCCTGATAGGCCTGGTAACTCACCTGGGCGAGTTCTTCTAAAACTTGTCTCTGATCAGGGGCGATATTGGCCTGATCGGGGGCAAAAATCTCATTGGCAATACCCGAGCTGATGAGTTGTTCGAGATTGTATTGGCAAGCATCTACAGTCCCAAAATTTGAACTGATGGTTTGGCCTTGAATGGTCAGCTGTACTTCCTCGTGCTCGATAGTATTGCCCAGAGAGGCGTAAAATTGATGCGTTTTACCGCCACCGCGTGCTGGTGGTCCTCCTCGACCATCAAAAAATAAGGCTGTGACCCCATAAGCTCTGGACACCTCGGTGAGGCGCTCTTTGGCTCGATAAATGGCCCAATTAGCCATGAGATAACCCCCATCCTTGGTGCCATCGCTAAAACCGAGCATAATGGACTGTCGATTGCCCCGACGTTTTAGGTGCTTTTGGTATTCTGGATTTTTGTAAAGAGCCTCCATAACCTGGTGGGCCCCCTCAAGGTCATCTATGGTTTCAAAAAGTGGAATGACATCGCAACTGGGGGCCTGCCAATCACAAAGTCGAATCATGGCAAAGGCTTCCATCACATTAACCAAACTTCCATTATTGCTTATGATGTAACGTTCACAGGCTTTAGCCCCATTTTTTGCCTGAATACTTTTCATGGCGTAAATCGAAGCTAATGTTTGCTCACCCATGGCGTCATTTATTTTGTTTACGTCAACAGCACCGCGGAGTCCGCTGAGTAATTCAATTTTTTGCTCATCATCAAGTGTTGCATAATTCTGGGGAATAATCTCAGGATAGGCCTGAGCAATGGCCATTATGGCTTTGGTGTGGATACGAGAATCTTGTCGTATATCCAAAGAGGCAAAATAGCAGCCAAAGAGATTCATCTTTTCGATAAGTTCGTCCACAAGGCCTACAAAAAGCCCTTCGTGCTTAGACTCTAGGATGTCTTTTAAGGCGTGCAATTCATCTAAAAATTCTTGCGTGCGATCTCCGTTAACGGCGAAATTAGGATTGAGTTCTTCGGCCAATTTTTGCTCCAAGGAGAGCACCAGAGGCTCTGCCTCATTAAAGGTTATGCGTCGCTTCATTTTACGCACATCCTTGTAGTAATTTTTCATCAATGTGCGGCGTAGGCGCGCTGCAACCTCTAGGGTTATCTCCGCAGTAACAAATGGGTTTCCGTCGCGATCACCTCCTGGCCAAAAGCCCAAATTAATAAGCTCGTTAGGCAGTTGTTCTCCATCGAAAATATGGGTTTTAGTAAATCGATAAATATTGTGAGCGGCCTGGTAAAAAACGTGTTCTAAGTACCAAATAAGACTTACCGCCTCATCAAAGGGACTGGGTTTTGATTTTTTGAAAAATGGTGTTTTACCCAGCTGGGCTAAAAGTAATTCGATCTCCTCGAGTTTATTTTTCTCGATGGCTTTGGCCAAATCTGTTATGATCCCCAGTACAGAGCCCGGATAAAATTGTGTGGGATGCGCTGTGAGCACAGGGCGGACTTTAAAACGCTCGAGGTAATCTTTAAGGGCCTGTCGTTGATTTTTTTCTTGAGCTTCATCTTTAATGCTGCGCAGTGTTCCTCGGCCCTCGAGGTTGTTGATGATCGAAAAGGTTGCTTCCTCGATGGCATCAAAAAGCACCACTTGTCGCTCTATATATTGAATGAAATTAAACAATAGATCGATCTGCTTTTTTTTGTCAAATTCAGGGCGGTATTGTTCAAAGAATTCACTTACAATTTCGGAGGGGTTTTTCCCTTGCTCATAGCCCGCGACACAGAGTTCTTCAAACAGCGGTAATAGCACCCCTGTTTTGCTGATCGAATCAAACGGTAGGGTCATAAAAATGCTGTTGTAAATCTGATATTTAGACAGCACATGTTTTTGAAATCGTTCTTCTTTGGTATGTTTCATAGCCTTGAAATGAGGCCCAAAGTTACGCAGAGATAAAGATTTTTAGAAAATTAATGGCAATAAGAAATAGCATGTGAGAAAAATCACCACTAAGGACATCAGATTTAACCAGAATCCTGAGCGCACCATTTGGGCAACACTGACATGACCACTAGCAAAAACTATAGCGTTAGGGGGTGTCGCCATAGGCAACATAAAGGCACAACTCGAAGCCAAGGTCACGGGGATTACCATGGCCAGAAGAGGCTCGTCTAAACCCAGAGCGATTCCCGCAATCACGGGCAAAAACACCGTAACAAGGGCGACATTACTCATAAGTTCTGTTAGAAATAAAACTAGAGTCACTAGGGCAAGGAGAATCAGTACCGGCGACCATTGATTTTGTTGGCTCATAAAGATCTGAATAGCATCAATAAATCCGCCTTGGGCCAAAGCATTGGCCAGAGCAAGTCCCCCGCCAAAGAGGATTAAAATCCCCCAAGGAAGTCGAGCAGTATCCTCCCATTGGAGTACACATGGTTTGGCGCTTTTTTGGACCGGTAGAGCAAAGAGGGCCAAAGCCCCGAGCATCGCAATATGGGTGTCGGTTAGGGCCAAATTAGGCCACCACTGATTGATTTGCCCCCTGAGGACCCAGCCAAAAACAGTCATTAAAAACAGGGTCAAAACCGCTCTTTCTTTGCGTCTTATCGGCCCAAGCTGCAGTAGTTCGTCTTCGATAATGTCATGGGCACTTTCTAAAAGACCTAGCCTGCTCGGATAGGTCCAGCGCACGATAATCCAATAGGCTACAAAAAGCAATATACCCGCTAGGGGCACGCCAAAGGTCATCCACTGAAAAAATCCAATGTCAATTTGATATTGTTCATTGAGAAATGCCAGCATCACACTATTTGGCGGGGTGCCTATTAATGTGGCCATGCCCCCTATATTTGCTGCTGCGGCGATCCCCAGCATGAGACTTAAGGCAAACCGCCGTAAATTTTTCTTTTGTTTTTTGGTCTTTTTTTTGACCAGCTTGTAAACCGATAATGCCATAGGCAGCATAACCACTGTGCTGGCTGTGTTCGAAATCCACATCGATAGCAAGGCTGTGGCCAGCATGAATCCAAAAATAACCCCGTTTGCTTTCGGGCCCGTAAGGCGAAGAATATGTAAGGCCATACGTTTGTGCAGGGCTACTTTTTCCAGGGCCAAAGCAATAACAAAACCCCCGAAAAAAAGAAAAACAATGGGATTTGCATAGTGCACTGTGACCTGACCAATACTGCTAATCCCTAGCAGAGGAAACAAGACTATAGGGAGCAGGGCTGTAATGGATATGGAAACCGCTTCGGTAATCCACCATACGACCATCCAAAGACTGGCCGCAAAAATTTTGTCCATCAGCGGATTAAAAAGCGGTTCTGGCAAAAGAAGGATCAGTCCGGCCAACAGAGGCCCTAACCCTAAGGCGATCAATTGTTTCATCACCCCAATTTAAGCAATGAAATTATATTTGGGCGCGCAGGGCTAAAATTAGATTGCGCCCAGCAGCAGAAATCCCTGAACTGTAGGTGCGGTAACGTTGATCTGTAATATTTTCTATACCCGCAATAAGGTCGATATGATCATCCAAAGAATACTGAGCCTTTACATTAAAGGTGTGCCACCCCGGGGCATAAGGATTACCCTGGGCGTCTAGGGCGTAGATTTCGGTTTTTAATCGTTCTTCGACCGCTAATTCATCGTGACTGAAACCACCGCTATACTGAGTGTAACCCTGGACCACCAGGTTTTGAGCACGGAACCAAAGACGTGTTGCGCCAAACCAGGGGGCGGCATGCCGGGCCGGACTAGTGCTGCCGTCATCCATTTCTTCTGTTCCTTTTTGCCAGTTTAGATCCGAGGTGAGTTCAAAGCCCGAAGGGAGTTTGAGTTCAATCCCTGTATGAATTCCATAAACCTGGGCCTCGGCCGCATTTTGGATGGCTTGAACACGACTCAGTACGCCATCATAGACAATTTCAGTGGCACCGTTTAGGGTAAAATCTCTACGCGTAAGGGCGTTATCGAGCTGCGTAAAATAGCCGCTCAGATCAATTTTTAGTTTTTTGCCCAGCATATGCGCTACGCCTAAGTCCCAGCTTAGGGCGTATTCTGGGGCAAGATCGGGATTAGGGACCACCACGGCACCAGGTTCTGAATCAAAGACTTTACCGATGTCGTCCACATTAGGCGCTCGAAAGGCAGTGGCCATATTGGCGCGCAAGTTCCAAAGCGTAGAGGGTTTAAACACAAAACCAATACTGCCGGTCAGGGCATCAGTATTGAGCTGTGCTTGTTCAAAAGGCAGGGGATAAAAACTAGTGTCAAATTCTGCTTTTAGGCCGATACCGTTGTAGCGTAGACCAGCTTGAGAAATGATTTTTGGGGTCCATTGATGCTGATAAGACAGATATGCGGCATACGAGAGCCAATCAGCTTGTGGGTAACGAGAGGGGCCGGGAGCACTCGCCCCTGTTGTTATATTTCGCTCAATTCCCGTGGACTCGACTTGATCTAAAACCCACTCGAGGCCGTAAAATAATTCTCCTCTTTGTCCAATGTTTTTGCGTAAATCGAGATTTGCCGAATAGGCCACCACGTTTTCAACGCGATTTTCTTGAATGGGGTCGTTAAAATTTCGACTGATTCGGCTTTCTTCAAAGTCCTGTTGCGCCAGTCTAAGGGTCATCTCTGAAAAAATTCCTCTTGGGGCAAAATGATTCGCCGTGAATTGCTTCATGGACCATTTTTGTGGTCCGTAATCCCACTGTCCGTAATGAGGCAAACCATTTTTTGTTCTTAACTGTCGATCATAGCGACTGTAGGCTGAAGTTTCAGAGTGGTGATAGGCCACACTTAGGTCCCAGTTTGAATGCGGTCGATAAAATACCTTTTGCATAAAATTACTTTGGTTGTAACCCGAAGGAACTTGACGGTTTGGATTGGGATTAGGTGTGATGAGGTCTTGACCGTTGTACTGGGTCACAAAAAAAGGTCTTAGATAATCGTCGGGCCCTTGATTTCCTTGACGTAAGTCGCTGAAATTAGTGCGCGTAAAGCTCGAGGTCATGGCCCATTTCTTTTGTCCCAGTTGAACATGGGCATGGGCAGTTCGTTCAAAATTAGCTGAAGCTGCGCGCGTTAGCGCATTGGCTGAGATAGTCAAGGCCTCATTTTCTGAGTATTTTGGCCCCAAAGTTTCAAAACTCATAACCCCTCCGATTGCATCACTCCCGTAGATAACCGCATCTGGGCCTAATAATACCTCAGCGCTTTCCAAGGCCAAAGCATCCAAAGAGATGACGTTTTGCAGGTTGCCGCCTCTAAAAATAGCCGTGTTCATGCGCACACCATCCACGGTGTAAATCAGGCGATTAGTCGCAAATCCACGAATCATGGGGCTACCGCCGCCCTGCTGACTTTTCTGAATAAATACAGCTCCTGAGGTGCTCAATAGATCTGCCGCGGTTTGCGGGTTCTGCAGCACAATATCTTCTGATTTTACACTGATGACTTTGAGCGGGCTTTTATCTTTTGGCTGGCGCCATTTTGTGGCTGAGACAACAACCTCCTCGAGTTCCGTGTTGTTAGGGTCTAATAAAAGTTTAAAATTCTTGGCCTTTAGCTGATGGTAATTTATTTGCACCTGAGTATAGCCCAAAGCTTGCACCAAAAAGAGGGCCTGGGGCGAAAAAGCATCCAAACTCACTTTGCCATCGAGGTCTGTCCAGGAATATTGATCGGATACTGTATCTAGGATACTCGCGTGCACCACCGGATGAAGCGACTTACTATCGAGGATTTGAAGGGTCTGAGCCCAAGTACTGCAAACGCAAAAAAGGCCGAGAATAAAAAGAATTGCCCGCATTGAGTAGTTTTCGTGAATGAGGTTAATTTAGTGCTGCCTCTGGTGTCACAAAAACCATACCTTAATTAATTTCGGGGTCAATAAAAACGAGCAATGCGCTATTTTTTTTGCATCACTTGGATTAAATCCGCCACAATTTCTGGGTTCAGCAGTGTGCTGGTGTCCCCCAAAGCCTCAAAATTCTTTTGGGCAATATTGCGCAATATTCGGCGCATGATTTTACCACTGCGTGTTTTTGGGAGCCCAGGGGTAAAGACCATTTCTTCGAGTTTTGCAATAGGACCGATGAGCTGGGCAATGGATTGATTGATTTCATTTTTAAGTAAGGCTTCATCACTCGAAGGGCCTTTGAGAATAATGAATCCAAAAAGACTGTTGCCTTTAATGGGATGAGGTACGCCGATAACCGCACTCTCGGCTACTAAGTCGTGCTCGTTTATCGCATCTTCTATTGGGGCCGTCCCTAGATTATGCCCTGAGACAATGATGACATCATCTACACGGCCGGTGATGCGATAATTCCCCTGGGCATCTCGAGTGGCGCCATCTCCCGTCATGTATTTATCGGCTTGCGCTCCAAAATAAGTTTGGACATAGCGCTGATGATCCCCCCAAATTGTTCGGGCGATAGACGGCCAGGGATGTTTTATAAACAGCAGTCCTGAGGCTTCTTTGTCCTTGACTTCATGACCCTGTTCATCTAACAGTACAGGCTGTATCCCGGGTAAAGGCAAGGTAGCATAGGTCGGTATGGCTGGGGTTATCCCTGGCAGCGGCGCAATCATTACCCCACCGGTCTCTGTTTGCCACCAGGTGTCTACTATGGGAACCTTGCTCCCTCCAATATGTTTAAAATACCACTGCCAAGCCTCTTCATTGATGGGTTCTCCGACTGTGCCCAAAACCTTAAGACTTGAGAGATCATATGGGGCCACAAACTCTAATGATTCTTTGGCCAAAGCCCGTATGGCTGTCGGGGCTGTGTAGAATTGGGTCACTTTATATTTTTCGATAACCGCCCAAAATCGTCCAAAGTCAGGATAAGAAGGAACGCCTTCAAACATCACAGTAGTGGCTCCATTGGCCAGTGGCCCATAAAGTATATAACTGTGCCCTGTAATCCATCCGATATCTGCGGAACACCAATAAATATCGTTTTCTTGATATTGAAATACATTTTTAAAGGTGTAAGCGCTGTAAACCATGTAGCCCCCACAAGTATGTACCATCCCTTTAGGTTTGCCTGTTGATCCAGACGTATATAAGATAAACAAAGGGTCTTCGGCGCTCATCACAGTGGCCACACATTCTTCAGAGGCCTCGTCAAATAGAGGTTTTAACCAAAGGTCTCTTCCCGCGGTCATATTGATGGACTCGAGGGTGCGCGCGACCACTAAAGTTTTTTGAACCCCCGGACAATCCTCAAGGGCCTGGTCTACGATTTTTTTTAAGTCTATTGTTTTTGAACCCCTAAAGCCTCCGTCACTAGTGACCACCAAAGCACAATCACAATCATTGATGCGTGCTGCTAAGGCTGAGGCAGAAAAGCCTGCAAAAACCACCGAATGTATCGCCCCTATACGGGCACAAGCCAAGACAGTTATGGCCAGTTCT
>JALRAI010000033.1 GCA_023258055.1 Flavobacteriaceae bacterium
TATAGCCAATAGCCAATTTTGTAGCAATTTTAGCGATAGGATATCCTGTAGCTTTACTCGCTAAAGCTGATGAACGCGATACACGAGGATTGATTTCTATGGCAATAATGTCTTCTTTTTCATCTGGACTTACGGCAAATTGAACATTGCAACCTCCTGCAAAATCACCGATACTGCGCATCATTTTGATGGCCATATCCCGCATACGCTGAAAAGTGGTGTCACTCAGGGTCATGGCCGGGGCCACAGTAATGGAATCTCCCGTATGGATTCCCATAGGATCCATGTTTTCGATGGTACAAATGATCACCACATTATCATTTTTATCCCTCAAAAGCTCTAATTCATATTCCTTCCACCCCATCATGGCTTTATCGATCATCACCTCATGTATGGGAGATATCTCCAATCCACGTTTGAGTAATTCGTCAAAGTCTTCAGGTTTGTAAACTATAGAGGCCCCTGCACCCCCTAGGGTGTAAGAAGCACGTATCACTAGGGGAAAGCCAAATTGCTGGGCAATTTCCTTACCCTTGAGGTAGGAGTTAGCGGTCGCTTGAGGAGCCATAGGGACACCAATTTTGGTCATGAGCTCGCGAAACTTTTCACGATCTTCGGTAATGTTGATGGCGTCAATGTCTACCCCGATGAGTTTTACCCCAAAATCAGCCCAAATGCCTTTTTCATCGGCCTCAATACACAAGTTTAGCGCTGTTTGTCCGCCCATAGTCGGCAGAACAGCATCTATTTGTGGATGTTCTTTTAGGACTTTAACTATCGATTTGGTATTCAGGGGCAACAAATAGACGTGATCGGCCATAACCGGGTCGGTCATAATTGTCGCGGGATTTGAATTGATCAAAATAGTTTCTATTCCATCTTCTCGTAAAGAGCGTAAGGCCTGAGATCCAGAATAGTCAAATTCACATGCCTGACCAATAACGATAGGGCCAGAACCGATAATTAAGATTGATTTTAGGTCTTTGTTTTTGGGCATAGTTCAACTTCGTTTTTCCGTTATAAAATTACAATTTGAAGGGTACAAAAAAAAGGTGTTGCCAACAGACAACACCTTTTTTATTTATGATTTATCAACATTATTTTTTGTGACGCGGTTCAGAGGAAACAGTCAACTTCTTACGGCCTTTTGCACGACGAGAGGCCAAAACCTTACGTCCGTTTACAGAAGCCATACGCTCTCTAAAACCATGCTTGTTTCTGCGTTTTCTTTTGGATGGCTGAAATGTTCTTTTCATTATTTCCTCTTATTATAATCTTCCGTTTTGCCGCCCTTGAGGCAGGCCTTATTTTAGTCGGGTGCAAATATACAATCATTTTTAACTTGTACAAATGCAAATAAGAAATAATTTGCCGCTATTTCTGCATTTGACTTTCTTTTAAATGCGCTAATATTTTTACCTTTGGACCCGGTGTATTTAACGCTTTCAAATGTAATTACACTGTATAAGAACTCGCTTATGTTTCACAAAAATATAAAACTAGTCCTCACAGCACTCATTGTCGCTTGGTCGGTTTGGGAATTTTACCAGGGTCATATCGGCAATGGGATTATGTATTTACTCTTATCCGGGGTGTTTGTATTTCTTTACTTCAAAAATGAATTAGTGCTTTTGGCATTTTTGAGATTGCGCAAACAGGACTTCCCAGGGGCAAAGGTCTGGTTAGATCGCATTAAAAATCCAGAAGGGGCCCTAGTGCGCAAACAGCAGGGCTATTACAATTATCTCAATGGACTGATGTGCTCTCAAACCAATATGAATGAAGCTGAAAAATACTTTAGAAAAGCGGAAAAATTAGGTTTGAGTATGTCTGCAGACATGGCTATGGTGAAACTCAATCTGGCTGGAATTGCCTTTTCGAAACAGCGCAAAAGAGAAGCCGAAACCCTGCTCTCTGAAGCTAAAAAGCTCGACAAACATCAAATGCTGACCGATCAAATCAAAATGATGCAGCAGCAAATGAAAAAAGGCAGCGGACCGAGACAGCAATTTGCTCGCGGTGGACGTGGCCAAAGGATGCGCTAGAAACACAAGCTTAGTTCATTTTTCTTATCTTCGTGGGTAACAACCTCACAACCCACTAATAATGCGCTACTTAAAACGCAGTGTATTTATTTTAATTCCTCTAATACTCTTTGGTGGTCATAGACAAGCTTATGGCCAAGAAGAATATCAAAAGCCTTATTTTTCTGAAGTTATCGGAAAAAATATTCGGGCGTACCGACTAGCTTCCAGAGAAGCGCGTTATGCCAAAGACGATGAGCGACTGCAATTTTTATTCGATTCTTTGGTGGATCACGTTGTGGTCGGGAGTTATCTCGATAATTTCCGGGTTCGGAAATTCGGTGGGCGGCGCATTGATTTGAATTATTTTAAAAAACCCATGTATTTGATCACCTATGCCGATTGGTGCACCCCTGGTATTGGTGAAATACCAGCACTAAATGATTTAGTCCAAAAGAATCACACAGAGATTGATTTTGTGGTACTGTTTTGGGGTCCCAGAAGAACCATCCGCAAGATCAAACAAAAATTACACCCAAAAATAACCGTGCTGTTTGTCAACGAAAAAGAAAATAACCATAGTTTTATCATTCGGCGCATGAAACACAGTCTCGGCCTTCCTACCACCTTTTTACTGGATGATCAAAAACGCATTATCAATGTAAGTCGCTTACTTACCCATCACTATGGGCTCGCCTATGAAGAATCTTACAATAAACACTTTCAATACTTTACCCAAAAAGTTACTCTGGTTAAGGCCCATGAACCCGAGTTGAATCTGCTTAATTTAAACCAATAAATTTACTGACTCAAGGTACTGAGTAGTAACCCGGTTCAGGGATATCGATACTGTAGACCTTTCTTGAGGCATTATTCAAATGACCCTCTCTGAGCCATGGGTTATGGATTTTTAGGATTTTGTAATTGATGCCAAATTTCTGGGCGAAAGCCACAAAATCCGTCACTGCCGTATCCACAATAACTTTGCGGGTTGGAATCCGCTGATAAAGGTGTTCACTGGTGTATTGAAATCCATATTGTGCCGGTTGCTCTAAAAGTCGTTTCACCGCCAAAATGCGAAAGATATACCGACCGGTCTCTTCATTGAGCAAAAGGTCGTAATAATTCGACACCCCTTGGCGTTCAAGTTCTCGTCGTATACCGTTTCTACCAGCATTATAGGCTGCCGCCGCAAGAGTCCACGAGCCAAACTCTTGTTTGGCCTCTTTTAAATAGCGCGCCGCGGCCTGAGTGGACAAAACCAAATTAAAGCGTTCATCTACATTGTGATTGACCTCAAGGTCAAATTCTTTAGCCGTAGCACGCATAAATTGCCAGAATCCTTTGGCCCCGGCAGGGGAAGTTACATTTTGAAGACCGCTTTCAATGACCGCGAGATATTTAAAATCCAGGGGCACCTCTTCTGCCGCCAAAATCGAATCAATTAGTGGCCCGTATTTATGTGTGCGTTTTAAGAGTAAAAAGGCGTTGGACTGCCAATAGGCATTGACCAAAATCTCTCGATCAAGACGCTCTTGAATATCGGGGTTTTGCAATGGGACAGGCTCATCTGCAAAGGACATTTGGGTGGGAATCGGATGGGCACTCACCCAATGGGCGTTATTAAATTCCTCGATAGTTTCTGGCCAATTCCCCTCAAGAGTCAATTCTTGTTGCGCAATGAGCATAAAAACAGCACTTAAGGAGAAAAAAAGAATCAGATGACGCCACTGAAATGATTTCATAAAGCAAATTATTTTGACCTAAAATTAAATAATCCAAAGGGGAATTTAAAGCCCTTGGCAAATTCTTGCTAACAACTTACTCACGGCTTTACCGTGGGTCAAAATCATGATATGAGGCCCTCCTTTTACTACCTGAGCATCCTTGATGTACTCGATGGGAAATAAATGATCCGCATCACCGTGAATATGGTAAATCGGCAGGTCGTGGCTAAGTGAATTCCCTTTCCACTTGAGGACTTGATCAACGCCCCAGGCCAAATATTCGGGGGCGCGCATGGGCAAATAGTACTCGTATTGTTTTATGCGCTTTTGCCAAAGATTAGGCAACATGTTTAGCGGTCTGTGGGACAGATGTCCCGCCACGTAATAGGGCAAAATTCTGTGAATCTTGGCTTTGTAGGCCCAGCGCATCCATTTTGGTTTTTCGGCGTTTGATTTAACAGTGGATATCAAGATAATCGCCTCGGGTTTTAAAAACTTAAGGGCTTCTTGTACTATAATGCCCCCAAAAGAGACCCCGAGCAGGATAAATGGCGAGGCGGTGTCGACCTTTTTGAGCATTCTTCGGGCGTAATGGGTCAAATCTTCTCTGGGCTCTGGCAAAAGCCATGGCAGGAATTCAGCACTGCAATTACTCGGCAAACTCAAAGCCTCAAAACTCTCGGCTCCGGCCGACATCCCGGGAACTAGGTAAACTTTTAGGTTGGTGGATTTTATCGCACTCATGTTTGGTGGTTTAAACTTTGCCGAGTATTGATTATCTTTGTAGTCCCGCGATAAGTTGCGCTACACAAGCATTATTTCACGCGATTGCTAAAACTATGAAAAAGATTTTATATCCAGCCCATACACGAGGTTCGGCAGATTACGGCTGGCTCAAGGCGAATTACTCCTTTAGTTTTGCTAATTATTTCGATCCAAAGCGCCTACAATTCGGGGCTCTTAGAGTACTGAATGACGACACAATCGCCCCTGGAATGGGTTTTGGAAAGCACCCTCATGACAATATGGAAATTGTGACTATTCCACTTAGCGGCGGAGTGTTACACGAGGATTCTATGGGAAACAGAGGCACGATTATGCCCGGCGAAATTCAAGTCATGAGTGCAGGATCCGGTGTGACCCATAGTGAATTTAATGCCAGCCATGATCAGCCCTTAAAATTATTTCAGATTTGGCTATTTCCAGACCGACAGAATGTCGCCCCTCGCTACGATCAAAAGACTATTGCTTCGCTGCTAAAGCCAAACACGCTTTCCCCAATTGTAGTGCCACGAGATGTTGCCCAGGAAGATCAACTTTGGGTCCACCAAAATACTTATTTCTATTGGGGAGATTTTGATCAAGACACCAATCATACCTTAAGCCCGAGCGGAAGCACCCAAGGAATTTATCTCATGGTGGTACAGGGCAGTGTAATTATCGATGGTGAAACACTAAACAAGCGCGATGCTGTGGGACTATGGGACTTTTCAAGTCTTGAAATTTCCATAAAAGCCGACACAAAAATATTAGCACTAGAAGTGCCCATGTAATACCACAATTATGAGAGACCAAGTAGAAATCGTTGACAATGCATTCTTAAGACAATTTGAATTAGAGGTCGGAGACAACATGGCCCGAATTGAATACGCCCTTCAAGAGCGTAAAATTTTCCTCACCAAATTCGATATGTGTCAAGAACTTTTAGATCAAGGCTTTAAAGAAATTTTTATCAAGGCAGTCTTTGAGGAAGTTAAAAATAGAGGAATCAGTCTGGTGCCTACCAGCCCTGAAATCGCTCATTTTTTCAAAAAAAATAGACGAATTTACAAGCCGCTACTGCCCATTGGCATGAACATTTAATCGCTTAAGTAAGGGCCGCAGCCTTAGGAAACTACTACAGCCTCTGCAGTCGCTGAAATTTTATGCTCAGTGTTTTCCCAATCAAAACGCACCAAGCCATCATGGTCTATTTCACGCAAGACAACTGAGTGCAGGGTATTGACCAGATCCGGATTCCACGGTGTTTTAACCTTGACATAATTTGGCGTAAATCCGTGAATGAAGCCTTTTTTATTCTCTCCCTCAAACAGCACGGTTTGAACAGTACCCAGTTGACTCTCATAAAAGGCGCGTCGCTTTTTTACCGAAAGTCCACGCAGCATTTTACTCCTTTTTTGACGCTCTTTAGCAGCAACGACATCCGCCATTTCTGCCGCTTTGGTGCCGGGACGTTCTGAATAAGTAAATACATGCAGATAACTAACCTCTAATTCACTTAAAAAATTATAGGTCTCTAAGAACAATTCCTGAGTTTCCCCCGGAAAACCCACAATGACATCCACCCCAATACAAGCCTGTGGCATCACAGATTTAATGCTTTTTACACGCTCTACATAGAGTTCTCGTTTATAGCGTCGCTGCATTTTACCTAAAATTTCATTACTGCCACTCTGAAGGGGGATATGAAAGTGCGGTACAAAATTTTCAGATTGAGCCACAAAATTGATGATCTCTGAGCTCAACAAATTCGGTTCTATTGAGGAAATACGCACGCGATCCACCCCATCGACTGTATTTAAGGCTTGAATTAAATCTAAAAAAGTGTGCTCGTGCTTTTTATTACCAAACTCTCCTTTGCCATAATCCCCAATATTTACGCCGGTCAAAACAATTTCTTTAATTCCGCTTTGGGCAATTTCACGCGCTTGATTCATGATGTTTTCCAAACGATCAGAACGCGAAATACCGCGTGCCATGGGTATGGTGCAATAAGAGCATTTGTAATCACAACCATCCTGCACCTTTAAAAATGCTCTAGTGCGATCCCCTATCGCATATGAACTCACGTAGGTGTCAACCTCTTCGATGGCACATGAATGGACTTGGGCTCCATGCGCTCTCTGGGTGTTATCACTGAGCAGTTCATTGAGATAAGCCGAAATATTGAATTTTTCTGCAGCACCAAGTACTAAATCCACCCCGGTTACCTCAGCCAGTTCTTGAGGTCTGAGTTGAGCGTAACAGCCTATGGCAATAAGAAATGCCTCTGGGTTGACTTTAAGGGCCTTTTTCACGATTGTTTTAAAACGCTGATCAGCGTTTTCTGTCACGCTACAAGTATTGATCACATAAATGTCCGCAAAGTCTTCAAAGGGTACGCGATCGAAGCCCTCCTGGGTGAGATCGCGGGCAATAGTCGAGGTCTCACTAAAATTGAGCTTACAACCTAGGGTGTAAAAAGCGACTTTTTTGGTAGCGTTCATTCTCGTATTTTAGCACAAGTGCTGGCAAAAATACGATATAATAATCAAAATAGCGCCCAAGCCTTTGGCTGGGGGCCCTTAAAAGCATTGTACTTAGGACATAATGGAGGAAATATGCTGAAATTTGGCCCAATCTGCGGCTTGATGCTATTCTTATTGTTGGTTTCATGTGATCATGGTATGCAGCAGCGAGACCCGAGTACCGTATTTCGTTATAATGAATCCGGCAATATCAGCTCTTTAGACCCGGCCTTTGCGCGTAATCCCCAAAATATTTGGCCCACCAATCAATTGTTTAACGGCTTGGTGCAGCTCGACGACTCTTTGAACATTCAGCCGGATTTGGCTAAGGCTTGGACCTATAATGATAGCAGTCTTACCTATACTTTTACCCTGCGTGAGGATGTGTTTTTCCATCAGAACGCCATTTTTGGACCCAATCAAACACGCAAGGTTGTGGCCGCTGACTTTGTTTATAGTTTTGATCGACTCAAAGACCCAGAATTAGCTGCTCCAGGAAGCTGGGTTCTTCAGCAAGTTCAGCGTTATTGGGCCGAAAACGATAGCACGCTCAGCATTACCCTAAAACAGCCATTCCCGCCTTTTTTAGGAATACTTTCAATGCGGTATTGTTCGGTCGTCCCCAAGGAGGCTGTAACGCACTTCGGGAATGACTTTAGAAAAAATCCTGTGGGTACCGGACCTTTTGCTTTCAAACTTTGGGTAGAAAACACAAAACTCATTCTAAGGCGCAATCCGCTGTATTTTGAACAAGACGAAAATGGAAACCAACTGCCCTATCTCGAGGCTGTGGCCATTAGTTTTCTGCCGGACAAACAAAGTGAGTTTTTGGAGTTCACCCAAGGTAACCTTGACTTTATATCGGGTATTGACCAATCTTACAAGGACGCTTTGCTTACGGCTCAAGGGATCTTAAATCCAGATTATGAAAGGATTGCCTATATGCTCAAGGCCCCTTTTCTCAACACAGAATATGTCGGGTTTAATCTTCAAGAGCAGCGTCCTGAAATACAATCCAAACTAATCCGCCAAGCCGTAAATTACGGGATTGATCGCAAGAAAATGATCCGTTACCTGCGCAATGGCATCGGGTTTTCAGCCGATAATGGGTTTATACCAAAAGGACTAAAAGGCTCGGGTACAAAAGCTATTTACCCTTATGATATGGTCAAAGCCAAAAGTCTGGTTGATTCATTCAAAGCACTTAACCCTGGGGTCAGTCCAGAGTTGACCCTAAGCACAAACCCTCAGTACCTGGATCTTTGTGAGTATATGCAAACAGAACTGGACAAAATCGGCCTAAAAATCAAAATTGATGTACTCCCCCCTTCTACCCTGCGACAACTTAAAAACACTGGGGGTCTAGAGTTATTCCGTGCCAGCTGGGTGGCGGATTATCCCGATGCAGAAAATTATTTATCCTTATTCATAAAACGAAACTTTACCCCAAATGGACCTAATTACACCCACTATTATCAGCCTGAAATAGACAGTCTTTACCAAAGTGCTCTTGAGAGTTCACAAGACAGTTTGCGCTGGAATATATATCGTATAATGGATCAAAAGATTATGCAGCAGGCCCCCGTAGTGCCGCTGTATTACGATATGGCTATACGCTTTGTGCGCAAGAATGTCTCGGGCCTGGGTATCAATGCTCAAAACTTTCTGTTTTTAAAGCATACCAAAAAAATCAAACCTTAAGCCTTAATCCCGTCGCCAAGATTTTGAGGCTTCGAATATCGCCTCAAACACGCTTTGATCTTGGGCGGTCCAATCCATACCCCGGCGCTGCATCACGCGTTTTGCGGTTTCCACGGCCTTACTTAAACTATAGGTGGTCATACTCCCGGCCCCGCCCCAGCTAAAACTCGGGATAAAATTCTTGGGAAACCCAGCGCCAAAAACATTGGCGCTCACACCGACTACCGTCCCTGTGTTAAAGGCTGTATTTATGGCGCATTTGCTGTGATCTCCCATAATCAGACCACAAAACTGCAAGCCGGTGTGGGCAAAACGCTCACTAGCATAGTCCCACAATCGAACCTCATCGTAGTTATTTTTTAGGTTAGAGGTATTGGTGTCTGCTCCTAGATTACACCAATAACCCAGTACTGAATTGCCTAAAAAGCCATCGTGGCCTTTGTTACTGTAGCCCATCATGACAGAATTGTTGATCTCTCCTCCGGCCTTACAATAGGGCCCTATAGAAGTCCCCCCATAAATTTTAGCCCCCATTTTTATCACTGCATGATCGCCAATAAACAATGGTCCTCTTAGCAGGGCGCCATCCAATATTTGCGCACCTTCGCCAATATAAATTGGGCCATCTGAGGTATTGAGCGTACAATGCTCTAGTGACGCCCCTTGGGCGACAAAGACTTTACTAGAATCCAGACAACGAACATGTGAAGGCAAGGGCGCAGATTTTTGTTGGCTTGTAAGCAATTCAAAATCAGCTTGAATTTGAGCAGCATTTAGGCTAAAAATATCATAAGAGTTATTCAGTCGCGTGACCTGCGCGGCTAAATCGTGCCAATGAATTTCTTGTGGCATTAAATCTGAACTCCACTGCCCAGATCGCCAAGCAACAGCACCGGACTCATCCCGCAATCCATGACCCATTTCCAAGCCACTTACCGCAGCGACGATTTCGTCATCCGGAATCACTGCTCCACAAATAAATAAATTATCTTTTGTAAACCTAAATGGGTAAATCGGCTGCAGATATTCCTTTGTAAGCCATGAGCTTTGGCCATTTAGGCGTTTGGCCCACTTCTGGCTGATACTCAGTCCACCGACTATTAATTCCGCGACAGGTCTAGTATAGGTCAGCGGTAATAATCCAGAGCTTTGTGCAGGGTCAAAAAATACCAAATTCATAAAAAGTCTGTTTAGGGCAAAGAGCATTGACCACTCTTTTCAGGCATGTTTCAAACAAATATAGCAATAAAAAAAGCCTTCTCTCGAAGGCTTTACTATGGAAGATTCAAAAATATTACTTTTTGAATTTTGCGTATTTGTTTTTGAATTTGTCGATACGACCAGCAGTGTCCACCAATTTATGCTTCCCAGTGTAATACGGGTGTGAACTGCGAGAAATCTCCAGCTTCACTAGTGGGTACTCAACACCGTCCACCTCCAAGGTTTCTTTAGTGTCGGCTGTAGATTTAGTCAAGAACACGTCATCATTAGACATATCTTTAAATGCAACTAGTCTGTAATTTTCTGGATGAATTCCCTTTTTCATGATACTTCTATTTATATAAACTCTCACGGCAAATACTCTTTATCGCCGTCTAAGCGGGGGCAAATTTAATGATAAATTGCAATTCAGCAATAGTTTAAAGGATTTTTTCTCGAAAAAAAGACGTTACATTTTAGTACATTTGTGACTCAAACCAAACCATAATCAAAACAAAATGTCTGAAGCACTTACCCCTAAAAAAAATGCCGTCAATCACGGCGTTATTCTCGGCCTAATGTTGGCTTTGAGCACTACAATTATGTATGCCTTTAATACTGAACTTTTTACCAAATGGTGGATCGGCATCATGAGCCTTTTGCTCGTGGTGGTTATGGGTATCATAGCCACGGCAAAATCCAAAGGCCTTTTGGGTGGATTTATGAGCTTTAAAGAGGCTTTTTCTGCCTACTTTATTACCTGTGCGGTGGGACTTGCCATCAGCACCCTAGCTGGTATCCTCATTTTTACTGTTGTTGATCCTGATTTGGCGCAATACCTTAATGAACGCAGTATGGAGATTGCTCAGGAATATATGGTGCGATTTGGAGCCCCTCAGGCGGAAATCGACAAGGCTATGGCAGAACTGGCTACAAAAAACAATTTTTCGGTGGTCAATCAGGCAAAATCTTACGCATCCTTGCTTATTTTTCACGCCGTGATCGGCCTTTTAATCGGGCTCATTTTCAAGAAAAAAGATCCCGCGGCCATAGAATAATTAAATAAGGTCGCAGTCCACACTGCTCATTAATGGAACTCTCAATTGTCATCCCTCTGCTAAACGAAGCGCAATCTCTGAAGGAACTCCATCAGTGGATTACACGCGCTCTGGATGGGGTAATTAAAGATTATGAATTGATTTTTATCGATGATGGCAGTGAGGATGAGTCCTGGCAAATCATAAATGAGTTATCCGAAAATGATCCAAAGGTCAAAGGTCTTCGCTTTTTAAAGAACTTTGGCAAATCACAGGCACTTCATGCAGGTTTTGCAAGAGCTCAAGGAACCTATGTGGTGACTATGGACGCTGACCTTCAGGACAATCCTGAAGAAATCCCCCACCTGATTGAAATGTTACGCTCCGAGGGCTTTGACATGGTCTCAGGCTGGAAAAAAAAGCGTTACGATTCCTATTTTGGAAAAAACCTCCCCTCGAAGCTGTTTAATTTTGCCGCGCGCAAAACCTCAGGAGTGGCTTTAAATGACTTTAATTGTGGTTTAAAGGCCTACAAGGCCGAAGTGGTTAAAGCGATCGAAGTTACTGGAGAGATGCACCGCTACATTCCGGTGCTGGTTAAAAATGCTGGTTTTAAGCAGATTGGTGAGCGCATCGTGCAGCATCAAGCGCGCAAGTTTGGTCATACCAAATTTGGTTCTGAACGATTTTTAAGAGGATTTTTAGATTTAATTACGATATCCTTTATCTCTCGTTTTGGCAAAAGACCTATGCACTTATTTGGTGCTTGGGGGGCTTTAATGCTCACTTTGGGATTTCTCTTTTCAGCCTATTTGGGCGTGGATAAATTAATTATAAATCCTACCGGACGATTGATAACTGAGCGCCCACAATTTTACATTGCCCTTACCGCGATGATCTTGGGAGGACAATTTTTTATTGCGGGCTTTTTGGGGGAACTGATTTTACGCAGCAAGCAATCGACGCCGCATTACCGTATTAAAGAATCCTTAAACCTAGAGTAAATGCAGGTATATTGCGTATTTTTGCCTGCGTTTATTGCTAATTTGAACCCATGTCATTGAACTCAGACGCCATTTTAAATAAGGCCCAAAACTGGTTGCAGCCTTATTTTGACCAAAATACACAAACGGCCATTCAACAGCTCATCGATGGGCCTAAAGAACTTCTGGAAGATGCTTTTTACACTTCCTTAGCATTTGGAACAGGTGGAATGCGCGGAGTGATGGGCGTTGGAGATAATCGAATCAATAAATACACCTTGGGCAAAGCCACACAAGGACTCAGCAATTATCTAAAGAAGGTTTTTAGTGATGATCCATTACGTGTAGTGATTGCTTATGATTGCCGACACAATAGTGATACTCTAGCCCAGACTGTTGCTGAAGTGTTTTCTGCCAATGGCATCCAAGTAAAACTATTTTCCGCATTACGACCCACGCCAGAACTTTCGTTTGCGGTACGCCATTTAAAATGTCATTGCGGCATAGTGCTTACAGCCTCGCATAATCCACCCGAATACAACGGTTATAAAGTCTACTGGCAAGATGGAGGGCAACTTGTCCCTCCACAAGACAGTGCGATAATAAATGAGATCAATGCACTGGATTACAAGGATATTTGTTTTGACCCGGATCACAATTTAATTCAGCACATTGACCGCGAAGTTGATCAGGCCTTTATTCAGGCTTCGGTAAATGCCGTGCCTAAACATGCTAAAGATCAGGATCGTGAAGCGCTACGCGTGGTATTTACCCCGCTGCATGGCACTTCAGTGACCATGGTTCCTCCTGTTTTATCTGCCGCAGGATTCAGTCAGGTTCATCTGGTTAAGGAACAGGCTACTCCCGATGGTGATTTTCCTACCGTAAGTTCACCCAATCCCGAAGAACCACAAGCCCTTAAAATGGCTATGGATCAAGCTGAAGATTTTAATGCAGATCTTGTAATCGGTACCGATCCCGATTGTGATCGATTGGGGATTGCCGTGCGCAATACAGAAGGAGTCCTGACCCTACTCAATGGAAATCAGGCTATGGTGATAAAAACACACTTCCTTCTGGATAAACTCAATGCGGATCAAAAAAATAAAACACACTTTATTGCCTCAACCATCGTATCTACGCCTATGATGCGGCTTTTGGCCCAAGATTTCAATTTGGATTACAAGGAAGGGCTTACAGGTTTTAAGTGGATTGCAAAAATGGTCAAAGATTTCCCACAGCAGCAGTTTATTGGAGGGGGCGAAGAAAGCTTTGGTTATATGGTGGGCGACTTTGTGCGCGATAAGGACGCGGTAACAGCAAGTTTACTTATTTGTGAGATAGCGGCTTACCTTAAAGGTCAGGGCTCAAGTGTTTGGGCTTACTTGCAAGAGCTTTACAAACGCTACGGCTATTTTGAAGAAGCCCTCATTTCTCAGGTCAAAAAAGGCCGTCAAGGAGCTGAAGAAATCAAGGCAATTATGACGTCATTCCGCAAAACCCCGCCCAAGAACATTGCCGGAAGCCCGGTGACAAAAATTGAAGATTATCAAAATCAAAAAGTCTTAGATCTTGAGCAAAATCAAGAGCTACCTCTAGATCTCCCGGCTTCAAATGTCCTTATCTTTTACACCGCAGATGGTGCTAAAATAGCGGCGCGCCCGAGTGGAACAGAGCCAAAAATAAAGTACTACATCAGTGTGAGAGGAAACTCTAGTCAGGAGTTAGGCCCTAAAATAGAGGCCATCAAGAAAGATTTAAACCTTAGTTAATGAAGTACTTCCGCAGCATTATTCACTTTGCCAAACCCTACCTGGGCTATGCGTGGTTGAACATCATCGCCAATATCTTTTATGCCCTTTTTGGCACCCTTGCATTTGTCTCTTTGATGCCTATGCTCAAAGTGCTGTTTCAAAATGCCACTAAGGTTACGGTCAAACCGGTCTATGAAGGACTGGGCAGTATCGGTCAATACAGCGAGGATGTAATGAATTATTACATCAGTCAGCAGATAGAAACCCAAGGGGAAATCTATGCCTTAACCTGGATGATTGTACTGGTGATCAGCACCTTTTTACTTAAAAATCTATTTGGCTATACGGCCTTGTATTTTATTACATTTCTGCGCAATGGTGTCCTAAAGGATTTGCGTAACGAAGTCTACCGTAAGACCGTGGCCCTACCTATTTCGTATTACTCTGAAAAAAGAAAAGGAGATACTTTGGCCCGTATTTCCTCGGACATCCTTGAAATCCAACATTCGTTCTTGTCCATTTTAGAACTCTTGGTGCGAGAACCCTTGATGATTATTTTTACCATCGTCGCCATGCTGCTGATCAGCGCGAAACTGACCATTTTTGTTTTCATTTTTATCCCTTTATCTGGTTTTGCCATTGCATACATAGGCAAGAGTTTGAAGCAAAAAAGCGGGCGCGTCCAAAAAGAGCAAGGTATTTTTCTATCCATAGTTGAGGAAACCTTAGGCGGTCTTAAAATTATCAAGGGGTTTAATGCTCAGCAGCAATTTCAGGATCGATTTGAGGCCAGTACCAAACGATTTTTTAGGTTTTCAAATAGACTGATGCACCGACAAAGTTTGGCTTTACCCATCAGTGAATTTTTAGGAATTCTGGTCATTGCCATTTTGCTTTGGTTTGGCGGTTCTATGGTTCTGGTTGATAAAACCTTAGCTCCTGAAGCCTTTATCGTGTATATGGGTTTAGCCTATAATATACTGACCCCTGCTAAGGCCATCAGTAAGGCAAGTTACAGCGTAAAGAAAGGAAATGCCGCCGCAGAGCGCGTCCTGGAAGTATTAACGACTGAGACCAATATTAAAGAAATTGAAAATCCGGTATCCAAAAAGACTTTCGATGAGGCTATTGAACTTAAAAATATTCGTTTCAGGTATGAGCAAGATTGGGTGCTCAACAATATGAGTCTCAAAATTGCAAAGGGTCAAACTGTGGCCCTTGTCGGTCAGAGTGGTAGCGGAAAAAGTACGGTAGCCAATTTATTAACCCGTTTCTACGACGTGGCGGAGGGTTCAATCGCTTTGGATGGTCATGATATACGCCATATGCGTATCCAAGATCTGCGCGGATTAATGGGCCTAGTGACTCAAGATTCCATTTTATTTAACGATACGGTTTATGGAAATCTTCTCGTAGCCAAACCCGAAGCCACAGAGCAAGAAATTCTCGATGCTTTGGAAGTGGCCAATGCCAAAGAATTTGTTTTGGATCTCCCAGAAGGCCTACACACTAATATTGGCGATGGGGGTAATAAACTCAGTGGGGGGCAAAAGCAACGCCTCAGTATTGCTAGAGCGGTTCTGAAGAATCCTCCGATTATGATTTTAGATGAGGCTACCTCTGCTCTCGACACAGAAAGCGAGCGCCTGGTGCAAGATGCCCTAGAAAAAATGATGCAAAATCGAACTTCAGTGGTGATTGCGCACAGACTATCGACGATCCAAAAGGCCGACCTTATAGTGGTCATGTCCAAAGGCCAAATTGTAGAGCAAGGCAAACATGAGGAATTGCTTGAGGCTCAGGGCATCTATCACAACCTAGTGAGGATGCAATCTTTCCAATAAAAAAAAAGAAGCGGTTGGGGCTCCGCTTCTTTTTGTTTTTTGAACCACCTTGGGGCTAGCGATTCAATTAATTACACTTCAAAGGTACGATTAATTTTATACCAACCAAATTTTTTATGCATTTTATCCTAAAAATATGCATTTAATCGATGAAATACATCATTTTTTATGATTTGAGTCCAATTATAGACCCTATAGTCGTACATGGACCAGTTCAGAATTCACAACTTTTTATTGGTCTATTCGTTAAACCTTTGACCCGAATAATCATCCAAGTGCCATGAGTCAATTCGATGAAGCCATCCTTCTGCGTGAATTAAATGACGCCAAAACTCGTGAGCGCGCCTTTAAAACGCTGATCAATTCATATCAAGAACGATTATATTGGCACATAAGGGGGATTGTTTTGGTCCATGAAGATGCTGATGACGTCCTTCAAAACACCTTCATCAAAATTTTTCGGCATATACACACTTTTAAGGGTCAGAGTAAATTATACACCTGGATGTACCGAATAGCCACAAATGAAGCCTTATCACATCTTAATCAGTCAAAAAAATTAATGGGCAAGTCTTTGGATGACCTAGAGAGCAATTTATCACAACGTCTTAAGGCTGACCCCTATTTTGATGCTGCACAAGCAGAAGATAACTTAGGGGAAATGTTGAGCCGACT
>JALRAI010000034.1 GCA_023258055.1 Flavobacteriaceae bacterium
TCATCGCTATGGCAAACAGCGTTACTTATGGCCTATCGGCGAGTTTATGGACCTCTAATCTCGATCGATCTATGCGCTTTGGTCAGCAACTTGAATCAGGCATAGTATGGGTAAATACCTGGCTTAATCGCGATTTGCGCACCCCATTTGGCGGGGTTAAAGCCAGCGGTGTAGGACGTGAAGGGGGATTTGAAGCTTTGCGCTTTTTTACCGAACCCAAAAATATTTGTATCAGTTATAATCCTCAATCCGAGCAGGGACCGGAATCGCTGAATTCGTGAACCTTAGGGTTTCGAGGTCTTTGGATCGCTGAATCAAAAGAAAAATTAAAAACCAATTGACTAAATAATAACTATGGATTTAAATCTAAACGGAAAAACAGCCTTAGTGTGTGGGAGCACCGCAGGAATTGGTAAAGCCACAGCCCTAGAGCTCGCTGCCCTTGGGGCAAACATTGTTCTTTTGGCCCGCAATCCTGAAAAGTTAGCCCAAACTTTAGCTGAGTTACCGAGCGATGCGGATCAAAAGCACCATGCCGTGGCCGTTGATTTTAGGGATACCGCAGCCTTAAAACAGGCCGTAGATACTTTGGCCCAAAAGTATCAATTCCATATTTTGATCAACAATACGGGTGGTCCAAAGGCCGGCCCCGCATTTGAGGCTGACCCTGAGCAATACGCAGCGGCATTTGCCCAACATCTATTGTGCAATCAAATACTTACCCAAGGGGTCGTGCCGGGGATGAAAAAAGCCCAATTTGGACGCATTGTCAATGTCATCTCTACCTCGGTAAAACAGCCCATAGAGAATCTTGGCGTGAGTAACACCATAAGAGGTGCGGTCGCCAATTGGAGTAAAACACTTTCTGTAGAGCTCGGGCCCTTTGGCATCACTGTGAACAATGTTTTACCAGGATTTACCGCTACTGATCGATTAGACGATATTGTTAATTCTGCAGCCAATCGATTGAATAAAACCCCGCAAGAGGCACGTGATTTTATGACCTCTGTGGTTCCTGCCCGCCGTTTTGCCCAGGCTCAAGAAATCGCTTATGGTATTGCCTTTTTATGCAGCCCCTCTGCCGGCTATATCAACGGAATCAATTTACCCATCGACGGTGGACGAACAAAATCTTTGTAATTTTAAAAGCAGATAAGCAAAAAATATGGGCCAATCCAAAACTTAGCCTCGATATGAAAAAAAGAAAACTGCGCATAAACGGGCACTCGCATTTGCTCCCTTATCCTGAGGAGATCCCGGCCTTTATGAAAGATAAAGGGATTTTTTGGGTGGATAAGGATCGTAAATTTATGCTGCAAAAGGATTGGAGTCGCCCGGTGACTGATTCGAGTTTCTTTTTGGATGAGAAACTTCAGTGGATGGATCGATACAATATCGATCATGCCGTGGTACTGAATTTGTCTCAACTTTACGGCAACGGTTTGCGCTTAGAGGAAATGAAACAAGCCTTGCGGTTTCAAAATGATTTTAACGCCCGTATTCAGCATGACCACAGCAGTAAGTTTACCTGTGGCTTTGTCGTGCACCCAGGATTTGTGCGTGGTGCCCTTTGGGAAATTGAGCGTTGTGTGGAAGAACTCGGCCTGAGACTGCTCTGTCTACCCACTCATTATATGGATACCATAGGCACTTGGCGCAGTATTTTCGATGCAGAAAATGAACCCATTTTTGAATTGGCGTCATCCTATAATTTAGCGGTCGAAATTCATCCCTATGATGGCGAGAAATTTATTAAACTGCAAAATACGGCTTGGCGATTTCACCTGATTTGGATGTTAGCGCAATGCGCTGATGCTTATCACTTTTACACCCTGAATGGTTATGCCGACAAATATCCAGGCATGCGCACTTGTTTTGCCCATGGAGGACAATTGGCCCAAATAAATTTAGGACGTCGTATTCAAGGTTTTGATGGTCGTCCAGATCTTTTTGAGGGAAAAATACACCCGCGTAAAAGTGTGGGCCATAAGAACATCTTTTTTGATACCCTTGTTCACGATACAGGATCTTTGGAGCTGCTGATTAAAAATCAAGGCAGTAAACAAGTACTCATGGGCCTTGATGACCCCTACCCGCTCGGAGAAATGGAAAGCGCCGCCCAATCCTCCTATCCAGGCAAAATTCTGGATTTGGCACAAAATCAAGGACTGCTCAACGCCCAAGAATGTGATGCCATTTGGGAGGATAATGTATTACAATGGCTTTATGGTGACGACGATCAAGGCAAATCTGAGTTAGTCGGAAAAATATTGGGCTAATGGATTTTTTACCCCAGGACATAGAGCAATACGCACAAGACCATTCTCAAGAAGAACCTCAGCTTTTAAAGGAGCTCAATTTGGAAACCTGGCAAACCGTGCTCGCCCCTCGCATGCTGAGCGGTCCTTTGCAGGGCCGTTTATTGAGCCTCATTGCACAACTCACCAGACCAAAAGCAATACTCGAAATTGGCACTTATACGGGCTATTCCGCTTTGTGCTTGGCTGAGGGCCTACCTGAGGATGGGGTGCTCCATACCATTGATCGCAATGCAGAACTCAAACGGCTCCAACAAAAATACTTTGATCGATCCGGAAAAGGGCATCAATTCATTGCCCATCTTGGCGATGCTATAGAGATACTCCCGAGTCTTGATCAAAAGTTTGATTTAATTTTTATCGATGCGGATAAATCTAACTATTTAAATTACCTCCGTCTCGTCACCCCAATGCTAAACTCAGGGGGACTGCTGATCAGTGATAATGTACTTTGGAGCGGCAAGGTCACCCGAGAGGTTCAAGCCGATGATTTAGACACCAAAGTTTTACAAGAATTTAATCAGCAACTCAAAGCACACCCCGAATATCAAACAGTGCTTCTGCCTATTCGTGATGGCCTTTCTGTAGCCAGAAAAAAGTAACTAAAATTGACGTTTGATGGGCCCAGTGATTTGATCGACGTCTTCTTTGACCTGATCGATGCTCTTTTTGAATTCAGCGACATCAACCCCTTGTTTATCGGCACTTTTGGTAATTTCTTTTTTAATATCATCTGTGGCATGACGAATTTGCTTCATGGTTTTGCCCAGGCCTCTGGCAATTTCAGGCACCTTATCGGCCCCAAAAACCATCAGGACGATAAATACGATAAAGGCGATTTCAGCACCACTGATAAAAAGTACCGGTAACATCATAATGCAAAGATAATAAAGTGCACAGGACCTAATACAAAAGCTCCGATGAATTCATCGGAGCTTTTTAACTTTTCTAGGTTTGCCTCAAATAGGGTAAACACTCAGTATTCGCAGTCTTATTGACCCTTAATATTACTTTTAAAGGTTTGGAACTCACCCACAGTTTCTTGGGCTGGCCACGCATTATTCGAGGTATCAATATCGGCAGTCTCCTCATCTGGATCTACCACAATTTTTACAATCTCTTTTTCTGAAGCGACGATTTTACCGACCGAGGCATCATTCAGGCGCCAGATTTGCGCTGGATAAGTGATGCGTTCTTTTGAGCCATCAGCATAGGTAAACTCAGCAATGATTGGCATTGGAATCCCTCCTGGCTTCTCAAAAGTAACTTCGTAAATATACTTGGGCATTTTCAATCCTGCGCGCTCCTCTGGTGTCATGCGATCCATGATAAACTCTTGTAGGGTAACTACATCATTTAGCGTCTGGGTACGCATGTCTTCCTCAAAATCTTCGCTTCCCTCTTCTACCAAATACACTAAAGGAGGTAAATCACTTTCACTAATGCCACGCGCTTGGATCATCTCCCGCATTGCCGAATTCATTTTGTGGGTGACATAATACTTTTTCACATCAGCCACACCTATATCCGTATAGTCTGTGGTGTAGAACCATGAACGCCAGAACCAGTCAAGATCGATGGCCGAAGCGTCCTCCATTGAGCGGAAAAAATCCTCTGGAGTCGGATGTTTAAACATCCATCTCTGAGCGTAAGTTCTAAAGGCATAGTCGAATAGATCTTCACCCATGATTGTTTTTCGCAAAATATTCAAGCCGGTCGCTGGCTTGGAATAACCATTGGCACCAAAATTAAAGGTATTCAGACCTTTAGTCATAATCGGGGCCAATTGATCCTGATCTCCAGCCATATAGTTCACGATGGCTTTAGCCGGACCTCTGCGTGAAGGATAAGTCTCATTAGGGGCAATAGCCTCTGGATAAGCTGCACCAAAGTCTTGTTCAGCGACATATTGAACAAAGGTATTGATTCCCTCGTCCATCCACGTCCACTGTCGCTCATCACTGTTGACAATCATCGGGAAAAAATTGTGACCCACTTCGTGAATAATCACACCGAACATCCCATATTTAGTACGCTCACTATAGCTGCCATCTTTTTCAGGACGTCCGTAATTCCAACAAATCATAGGATATTCCATCCCTTGATTTTTTGCATGAACAGAAATAGCCTTATGGTATGGATAGTCAAATGTCATGCGTGAATAAGACTTCAAAGTACTGGCCACAACACGCGTAGACCAGTCCTCCCAAAGGGGATTTCCTTCTGGTGGGTAAACAGAAACCGCCATTACATCGCGATCGCCAATACGTACCGCCATCATATCCCAGATATAGCGACGTGAGGTAGCAAAACCAAAATCACGAACCATTTTTGCGTCAAACTTCCAAGTTTTACTACTAGTGGCAAATCCTTTTGAGGCGCGCTCCGCCTCATCCTGGGTTACAATTAAAATGGGTTTGTCATAACTCTTTTTGGCCAATTCATAGCGACGCATCATCTCTTTGGAGAATACTTCTTTGCGGTTTACCAATACCCCTGTGGCGTCTAGGACGTGGTCTGAAGGTACAGTAATTGAAACCTCAAAATCGCCAAAAGGCAAGGCGAATTCGTCTCTTCCCCAAAACTGACTGTTTTGCCAACCTTCAACATCGGAGTAAACTGCCATTCTTGGATAGAATTGTGCAATAACATAACCCTTATTGCCGTCTTCAAAAACTTCGTAGCCACTGCGTGCACGATCAATGGTATGGTCTGGAATGTTATACCACCATTTAATCGAGAATATAAATTGGTCCCCCGGTTTGAGTGCCTGTGGCATTTCAACACGCATCATGGTTCGATTTACGGTATGTGGCAGTGGTTTTCCTTTTTCATCTCGAACCCAATCAATCTTAAAGCCTCCATCGAATCCTTCACCCATATATTCACTGACAAAGCTACTGGCCATTTTTGCAGGAAAAGCTCCTGAAGCCTCAATGAGTGGACTTTTACTATCTCGCGCTCGTTTGTTTTGATCTAACTGCACCCATAAATATTCAAGATGATCTGGTGAATTATTGGTGTAGGTTATGGTTTCTTCTCCATAGATCTGAGACAAGGCATCATTTAACGTTATCGACATCTTGTAATCTGCTTGTTGTTGATAGTAAGCCGGACCCGGCGCACCACTTGCAGATCGATACTGATTTGGCGTTGAAAACTCCTCGTAAAGTTGTTTAAATCTATTGTTATTGTAATGACCGGGTTTGCGTTCTGGTTTCGGCTCTTGATCTTGAGCTTGAACATTAAATACCATGGTCATGGCTAGGAAAAAAGCGGCAAATAATCTAAATCTTGCGTGCATATATTGAATTTAAAATCTGTGTTAAATTTACCTTTTTCTGTGGCTTGTGAAAATACTCATTTAAAGTTTAACACTCCATTAGGATTCTCAGAAAAAAGCAAAAGGCTTCTGCGCTGATCCCCCACTTTTACATGGATGATATTTTGCTGATCTGAGGTCAAATCAAATAGTGTTTTGTTTTCAATAAAAAGTACTTTCGGCGCCTCTTTGACGGGCACCTCAATAAATATTTTTATTTGATCGATATCATATTCATCTCCTAAATAATTTAAAGTGAGTTCCTGATCGTCGCCCAGAATACGCCATTGACTCAGGATATAACGCCTTATAAATTCAGCATTTTTCTCGGGTTCGTCTACCATAGCCAATTTAATTTTTGACCCGTAACGGGCGCTTAACACCGCCTCTAAATCATCGATAAAAACCCGCTGAATGATTTCTAAATTTCCGGATTTTGAGTTAAACTCGATGTTCGATGTGCTGACATAAAATTTATGCGCACCATTAATATTACTTAAGGGCAAAGAGAAATAGATCAAAGCAGATACTGTCAAACTCGCAGTCAGAAAGTAAATAATTATCCTATGAAACATAATGTTTTGAGTCGAAGCACAAACCTAAGGAAATATGCGCAAATCTTGTTGGTGCCTTTCCTTTATTAAGTTTAACTTTAACAACTCTGTTATGGTTATTTTGAAAGAGTTTCTTAGGTTAAAAAAAAATAAACAATCCATGAATAAGCTATTACTGGCCAGTACCTCAACTCTTTTTGGACAAGACTATTTGTCTTATTTACTTCCTGAACTAAAGACTTTTTTTCAAGGCGTGGATTGTATCACTTTTATCCCCTTTGCCAGGCCAGGTGGATGCAGTGAAAATGAATATACACGTAAAGTGCGTAAAACTTTTGAAGCACTTGATATAGCCGTCATTGGGCTAGACGAAGTTATAGATCCGATTGACGCTTTGAATCAGGCAAAGGGTCTATTTACAGGAGGAGGCAATACCTTTTTACTGGTCAAAAGACTTTATGATTTAAAACTAATGGGGCCCTTAAATGAGGCTTTACAAAGAGGCGTACCTTATTTAGGGACAAGCGCTGGCTCGAATATATGTGGACTAGGCATGCATACCACTAACGATATGCCGATTGTGCATCCACCCTCACTAAAGACATTGGGCAGAGTTCCTTTTAATATTAATGCCCATTATATCGAGCCAGAAAAATACAGCACCCATATGGGAGAAACTCGAGAAACGAGAATACGTGAATTTCAAGAGCAACAAAAAGTCCCTGTGGTCGGGCTTCCAGAAGGCAGTTGGCTCCGTGTTCAGGACAGTGTAGTGCACCTAAAAGGGGCGCACCCAGCGGTGGTTTTTCCGCCCGACCAGCCCCGCTATACGGTGAGACCCGATGAGAAATTGGTTTTTTAAAGCTTACTGGGCAAAAAAGTTATGAAAAGGCAAAGGTTTCTAAAATTATCAGCAGTTGGGACAGCAGGTCTATTGCTATCCCACAAACTTCACGCTAAAATGATCCTAAATCAAGCCTACAGTCGGGATGAACTTATCGGAAAAGCTCCCCGTGATTTGGTCGGTAATAGCTATTTAACGACCATGCAGCGCGATACGGCCAAAGCACTTGGATTAATGCAACAAGCAGCTAAAAAAGAGGGGGTAGACATCAAAGTGGTCTCGGCCTTTCGCAGTTTTGAGCGTCAGAAAGAAATTTTTGAAGGCAAATACAAACGATTTATCGCAGGCGGGGATACCCCAGAGCAGGCCGTAAACCGCATCATAGAATATTCCACCATACCGGGCACATCAAGACATCACTGGGGCACTGATCTGGATTTAATCGATGGGTCAGTCCTTGCTCCGGAGTCTGTTTTAGAAGCGCAACATTTCTATGACAGCGGGGTATTTTGTCGACTCAGGGAATGGCTGGAAGCCCATGCCGCAGATTTTGGTTTTTACCAGGTGTACACCAATCATCCAGATCGACAAGGATTTGCGCATGAGCCTTGGCACTACAGCTATGCCCCGGTCTCAATCCCTATGTTCAAGGCCTTTATTGAACTGGACTTAGGGGATATTTTAGAGCGTGAAAATATTCTTGGAGCTGAAGTTATCCAAGGGGATTTCCTGGCCAAGTATCGAAAAAATCACCTTATGGATATCAATCCTATCCTATTAGATTGAACCCAGGGTAATGCTTATCTTTGTACTCTAAATTACTATCCATGTCCCGAAAGGTACTTTTAATGATTTTAGATGGTTGGGGAACCACGCAAAACCCCGAGGTTTCTGCTGTAGCGCAAGCCCACACACCATTTATGGATGCCCTACCCCATCAATATCCCAATGCGCAATTGCTCACACACGGGCCCAATGTGGGGCTACCTGACGGACAAATGGGCAACAGTGAAGTGGGCCACATGAATTTAGGGGCTGGCCGCATTGTATATCAAGATTTGGCAAAAATTAATCGGGCGGTAGAACAGGGTACCATCGATCAAGAGCCGGAACTCAAAAAAGCCTTTGCCTATGCCAGAGAAAATAACAAAAGTGTCCATTTTTTAGGCCTGCTTTCTGATGGTGGAGTTCATGCCCATGTCGATCATCTTAAAGCTCTAATCAAAGCTGCATCTGCGGCCCAGGCTCCGAGAATTCTAGTCCATGGCTTTACCGATGGTCGCGATGTGGACCCCAAAAGTGCGCCAAATTACATCAAGTCTTTACAGCCCACATTACAGCAAACAGGCGCTCATTTAGCCAGTCTCATAGGGCGTTATTACGCCATGGATCGTGATCAACGATGGGAACGCGTAAAAAAGGCCTATGATTTATTGGTTCACGGTGTGGGTCAATCCACTTCAGACCCCATTGCTGCCCTAAAGGACTCTTATGCCCAAGGGATTACCGATGAGTTTATAGAACCTATGGTTATCGACAATTTATCGGGTCAAGATGATGCTCAGAACCAAACAATCAAATCCGGTGATGTAGTAATCTTTTTTAACTTCCGCACCGATCGTGGTCGAGAATTAACCCAAGTACTGAGTCAATCGGCTTTTGATCAGTGGGCCATGAAGCCGCTTGAGCTTTATTACTGTACCTTGACTAATTATGACGATACCTTCAAGGGTATACATGTGGTTTACGATAAAGATAATTTACAAGATACTCTTGGGGAGACAATTGCCAAAGCTGGGAAAAAACAAATCCGCATCGCGGAGACAGAAAAATACCCGCACGTCACCTTCTTTTTTAACGGAGGACGCGAGACCCCTTTTGATGGAGAAAAGCGCATTTTATGCCCCTCTCCTAAAGTGGCGACCTACGATTTAATGCCAGAGATGAGTGCCTTTGACATAAGAGATAAAATTATGCCAGAGATTGAGCGTGAATCGGCTGATTTTATTTGTTTGAATTTTGCCAATCCCGACATGGTAGGCCATACCGGTGATATTAAGGCGGCCATTAAAGCTTGTGAAACTGTGGACCAGTGCGTCTCACAAATTGTACCTTTGGCCCTAGACCACGGATACAGCACTCTAATCATCGCAGATCACGGCAATAGCGAAACCATGATCAACCCTGATGGCAGTCCCAACACAGCCCACACCACTAACCCTGTCCCGCTGATTTTGGTGGACAAATCTATAAAATACATTCGCTCCGGTGTTTTGGGAGATATCGCCCCTACCGTATTAAAGTTAATGGAGCTACAAACCCCTGAGGCCATGACCCAATCCTCACTAATTGATTAAACTATGAAAACCCATCTGTCTGTATTAATGGTCTGCTGCACGCTTTTTACAAGTTGCAATAATCAAAGTAAAGGTTCAGCCGATAACAATAATCAAAAGGACACTGGCCTGGAATTATCTTCCCAGGACAATCCTTCTGAATTGAAGCTAAACAAACAAGTTGCTGATACCATAGATGGCGGCATGATGCTTCTAGGCCCCATAAATGCAGAGGGTTTAAATCAAGAGCCCTACGCCCTTTGGTTTGAAGAAAATAGCAAGGCCTACACCCCTGATATGACTTTAATCGAAGAAATTAAACCCCTGTTAAAGCCTTGTTATGTGAAAGTCTTTATGGGTTCTTGGTGCGAGGACAGTCAGCGTGAAGTTCCTGCCCTATTGAAACTACTGGATTTAGCCGACTTCGATTCGAGTCAATTAGAAATGATCGCTATGACTCACGACAAGGATACGCCAGAAAATTACGAGGCTGACTACCAGATAGAATTTATTCCGACCATTATGTTTTTTAAAGATGGATCAGAACTCAATCGAATTGTAGAATACACCCAAGAAACTCTTGAGTTAGATATGCTCAAGATTCTAAAACAACAAGCCTATACTCCGGCCTATGCAGAATAATAATCCAGAGTTTATCGAAACTCAAAGCTTTAACCAATGGTGGCTGTGGGTCCTGCTTTTTGCCATTTTTGGTGTAGGTGCTTACGGCCTCATACAGCAACTTATTCTCGAGGTGCCCTTTGGCTCAAAACCGATGAATAATGTCGGCATTGTTGGGTTTAGTTTATTCAACCTAGGCATGATCCTGTTTTTTAGATGGATGCGTCTGGAGACAAAAATTGATGCTAAAGGGATATACATGCGCTTTGTTCCCTTCAAAACCAAGGTGCACACTTGGGAGGAAATAGAGTCAATTTCCGTGGTCAACTACGGATTTGTAGGCGGCTGGGGCATAAGACTTTTTACAAATTACGGCACGGTTTACAATATGCGCGGTGCAGAGGGATTGGCTATAAAGCTAAAATCAGGCAAAAAATATCTCATCGGCAGCCAGCGCATTGATCAGTTAACTCAAGTTGTTACCCAATACCCACAATACAAGGCCTAATACAATATGATTCAACTAAAAACTTCGGAAGAAATAGAGCTTATGCGTCAAAGCGCCCGTCTGGTGTCTAAAACCTTAGGGATGCTCGCCAAAGAAGTCAAACCAGGAGTCACCACCAAATCCTTGGATACCATGGCCGAATCTTTTATTCGGGACCACCAAGCCAAACCAGGGTTTTTAGGGCTGTATGGCTGTCCTTCTACTCTACTGACCTCGGTCAATCAGGCTGTAGTACACGGACTTCCTACGGACACCCCTTTAGAAGATGGAGATATTGTCGCTATCGATTGCGGTGTATTGATGAATGGCTATTATGGAGATCATGCCTACACCTTTGAGGTTGGCCAGGTCAATCCAGAAACTGTGAAGTTACTCAGAGTGACTAAGGAATCGCTCTATAAAGGTATTGAAGCCTTTAAGGTGGGCAACAGAATTGGAGATATTGGCTTTGCGGTACAACAATATTGTGAGGCCCATGGATATGGCGTGGTTCGCGAACTCGTAGGTCATGGGCTGGGCAAAAAATTACACGAAGACCCCGAAGTACCGAATTACGGCAAGCGTGGTCGCGGCAAAAAGATACTCGAAGGCATGACCATTGCCATAGAACCCATGATCAATATGGGAACCCACAAAGTCAAACAGCTCGAAGATGGTTGGACCATAGTGACCCAAGACGCTAAACCCAGTGCCCATTTTGAGCATAACGTCGCTATAGTAGATGGCAAACCGGAGCTGCTGAGCACCTTTGATTATGTCTATGAAGCCCTAGGCATTAGCTCTAATGAAGAACTACCATTTAGAACCCAGGCCGAGGATAAATTGAAGCAGGCTTAAATCAAAACCAGCCTAAAATGAGCGGCGCCTTTAAATACATCCTTAACACGATTCCTCGCCCATGGCTTATAAGGGCGAGTCTATGGATTCGGCCTCTGCTTGACTTTTATTGGCGGGGCAAGCGCTACACCGACCCGATTAATGGTAAATCCTATCGCCGATTTTTACCCTATGGCTATGGCACTATGCGGGCCAATGTCCTCTCGCCGGGAACACTGAGTTTAGAGCGTCATCGCCTATGTTGGCTCTATTTAAAAAGACACACAGGGGTGTTTAGCGATGCGTTAAAAGTTTTGCACTTTGCTCCAGAACAAGCTTTTTATCCAAGATTTCGCGCCCTAAAAAACATCGATTATACCACCACGGATTTAAACTCACCACTGGCCGATGTCAAAGCGGACATTTGCGCTCTGCCTTTTAAGGACAATACTTATGATTTAATTATTTGTAATCATGTTCTGGAACATATACCAGACGATCTAAAGGCCATGAGCGAGCTACTACGCGTGCTCAAACCAGGTGGTCTGGCGATACTGCAAGTGCCCTATCAAGCGGATCGCCAAGAAACTTTTCAGGACGACAGCATTACCGATCCAAAAAAGCGTGCTGAGATTTTTGGGCAGTACGACCACCTGCGCGTCTATGGCCTGGATTATTTTGATCGATTGCGCAGCGTTGGATTTCGTGTAGAAGCTTTCGACATTGCCCAGGAGCTCGATGCCTCGGCTATCGAAAAATACGGTTTAGCCCCTGGTGAACTCATTCCACTGGCCTTTAAGGACTAAAACCGAGCGATAATGGTGGCCAAAGCACCAGGCGCCCTAAGGAGCTTATTTAAAACGAGCCAATAAATCAGGAGTAGCAAACCACTGTGGTTGGTGATTCTGATCGTGATAGGTGTAATAAATCGATAGATCAGGACGCGCTCGAATTAAATCTTGGACCCGCTCCAATCCCATAGCCATAATGGCCGTAGCATAAGCATCGGCCTCTGCACAAGTCGCGGCCCAGACACTTGCGCTGGTGATTGAATTTTCTTCGGCGCGACAGGTCAAAGGATTAATGGTATGCACAAACTTTTTTCCCGAAATCGAATCGATTCTGAATTTTCGGTAATTGCCTGATGAGGCCAGGCTTTGGTTTTTGAGCTCAAGAACCTTATCGATGCTTCGTCCATCTTGCGCCACTTCAGGGGATTCAATACCGATGACCCAAGACTTATTTTTTTGTTTGTTTTGGCCTTTTGCGCGGATTTCCCCCCCGACCTCTACCAGGTAATCGCTTATGCCTATTTGTTCCAGATGCCGGCCGATTACATCAATGCCATATCCCTTTCCGATTGCATTAAAATCTAAATAAACACCGGGCGCCATTGCCACAGCACCACTCTCTGGTTTTATCGATACCATATCCAATCCCACAAATTGACATAAACTGTCCAAAACCCGATTGTCAACAGTACCATTGAATTTTTCCGGGCCAAATCCTAAGGCGTTGCCGATACTTCCGACAGTGGGATCAAAAAACCCATCAGTGGTTTTATTCACCTGACGTGAAAGATCCAATACCTCTTTAAAATAGTGATCGGCCACAACACCAGAGTCCCCACGATTAAGACGCGAAATAATACTCTGGCGGTCATAGGTACTGATGGAGGCGTTGACCCTTTCCACCAAACTATCGACTTGAGCCTGCAGAGTCTCAACCTCTATGGCGCTGTAAACTTTAATGGAATAGGTGGTTCCAAAAGCATTGCCATAAATCGCGCGCAACTCCTCTTTGGGTCCACAACCAAAAACAAGAAATAAAAAAAATGAAGTGATAATAAATCTCATAAAAGCCATTTTAAACCCGAATAAACTTGAGTGTAAGCCTCGTCCTTGCGCGGCGGTTTGCCGTAATCTTCACCATGGCCCAATCCGACTCCCGCGTAAGCGAGTTTAGCCTCGTGCGCTTTGGCATGATCGACCATTTTACCCACCAAAACCTCATCATAGCTAGCGGGATCCTCTGGAAACTGAACGGCCTTGACTAATATGAAATGTATGGTTTTATCCTTTAAGGCAACAAATTGAGGATTCTTTTTTAGATCAGAGTTGACCCCCAAAAACTCGTAACCCTGCTCCTTGAGCTCCTCTCCAACAATATTCATCGCCAGATAATGCATCTCTTGTAGGCTTAATTCCATAAGGTTTCCACTGAATTTAAATTAAAAAAAGACCAGCTCAGCCGGTCTTTTTGTGATTTATCCTCCGAAATCATCGAAGCGTATATTCTCATCTGGAATACCGAAGTCTTCTCCCATCTTTTGAACCGCTTGGTTCATGAGTGGTGGACCACAGAAGTAGAGTTCGATGTCCTCTGGCGCTTCGTGATGATTCAAATAGTTGTCAATCACCACCTGGTGGATGAAGCCAACAAAACCATCGCCCTCAGTATCATTGATGTCCTTTTTGACCTTCCAGTTATCTTCTGGAAGGGGCTCGGACAAGGCGAGGAAAAATTTAAAGTTCTTGAACTCTTTTTCGAGTTGCTCAAAATGATCCAAGTAAAACAATTCGCGCTTAGAGCGACCTCCATACCAGTAAGTCACCGTACGTCCTGTTTTCAGGGTTTTAAACAAGTGATAAAGATGCGAACGCATAGGTGCCATACCTGCACCACCACCGACATAAAGCATTTCCGCGTCAGACTCGTTGATAAAGAACTCACCATAAGGTCCTGAAATGGTGACTTTATCACCAGGCTTTTGTGCAAAAATATAAGAGGAAGCAATTCCTGGATTCACGTCCATCCAACCGTTTTTAGCACGATCCCATGGTGGGGTAGCAATACGCACATTAAGCATGATCTCACGCCCTTCTGCAGGATAAGAGGCCATGGAGTAGGCACGCTCCACACTTTCTGAATTTTTCATTACTAGCGGCCATAGACCGAATTTGTCCCATTCTGCTTGAAACTTATCTGGGGTCTCATGCTCCTGTGGGTGTGCCGTAATATCAATGTCCGCATATTTAATTTCACATGGTGGTATTTCGATCTGAATATACCCCCCTGCTTTGTAGTTCATGTCCTCTGGAATCTCTACCACGAATTCCTTGATAAAGGAGGCAACGTTGTAATTACGCACCACAGTGGCTTCCCATTTTTTTATCCCAAAAATTTCCTCAGGAATCTGAATCGACATGTTCTGCTTTACTTTTACCTGACAGGCTAAACGAGCACCGTGCTGTAATTCTTTGCGCGTGAAATGCGGTGTTTCTGTAGGCAAAGCCTCTCCTCCACCCTCTAAGACGTGGCATTCACATTGGATGCAAGTTCCCCCTCCACCACAGGCCGAGGGTAAAAAGACCTTCTGGTTCCCTAAGGTAGACAACAAGGTTCCCCCTGAAGCGACTTCTATCTTTTTTTCGCCATTTATGGTAATGGTCACTGGCCCAGATGGGGATAATTTCTCTTTGGTAAACAACAACAGGGCAACAAGCAAAAGGATCAATACCAAAAACGCGGCAACCGTTGCTAAAATAACTCCAAGTGTACTGGCTAATATCATCTTATTCTATCGTTTCATTAACTTCTGCCTCAGTGTCTTGAGATACTGTTTCAGAAGACTCAGTGTTAGACATTTCAATTACAGGGGCAACAACAGCCACCTGGGTAGCCTCTGCTGCATCATCTCCTCCGGTTAACATCCCTCCAAAACTCATAAACCCAATAGCCATAAGTCCGGTGATGATAAAGGTGATTCCCAATCCGCGAAGCGGCGCTGGAACATTTGAATAGCGGATTTTTTCGCGAATCGCTGCAATGGCTAAAATCGCTAAAAACCAACCAATTCCCGAGCTAAAGCCGTAATTCAAAGCCAAGCCTAGGGTCTCAATTTCTCGAGATTGCATAAAGAGTGAGCCACCCAAAATTGCACAGTTAACGGCAATTAGGGGCAGGAAAATACCCAAAGAATTATAAAGTGACGGTGAGAACTTTTCGACCACTATTTCTACAAGCTGTACCATGGTGGCAATTGTGGCAATGAACAAAATAAAAGACAAAAAGCTCAGGTCATAGTCCGCGTATTCAGGACCTAGCCAAACTAGGGCTCCACGCTGTAGGATGTATTGATCCAATAGCCAGTTTAAAGGCACGGTTACGGTCAGTACAAAAATGACTGCCGCACCTAGACCCACAGCTGTACTTACTTTTTTGGAGACGGCCAAATAGGAACACATCCCAAGGAAGTAGGCAAACACCATGTTGTCTACGAAAATCGATTTAAAAAATAATTCTAAATGTTCCATAACTCATTAAATTTTGATCGAGGCGCAGCCCGAACAAGAGGCTATTTTTTAAAGTTCTTCTATCAATTCTTTATTGCGTGAACGCTGTACCCAGATGATAATACCCACGACAATTAGCGCCATAGGAGGCAATACCATAAATCCGTTGTTTTCATAACCCAGGGCATAAAGGCCTGTTTTTTCCACAGAATCGCCCAGGACTTTGAACCCAAAAAGTGTTCCTGATCCCAGCAGTTTCACGAATCCGTATGAATATATTCATTCAAATATCACTGGGAATAAAACAAATATCAGCAAATTGCGACCATTGTCGCGATCATTCTAC
>JALRAI010000035.1 GCA_023258055.1 Flavobacteriaceae bacterium
CTGTATTACGCCGTGAAGGTTTTGCCAATCCGTACGAGGCCCTCAAAGGACTGACACGTACTAACCAGCGCATTGATCAGCAGGCCATTCACAGCTTCATTGACGGGCTTGAAATTTCTGAGGCCCTAAAAATCGAGCTCAAATCCATCACACCTCAAAACTATACGGGTATTTAAACCATGAAAGCTCAAGGCGCTGCAAGATCGAAAATAGCCGGAATCCAAAAATGGAATCCATGGCTTTTTTTAAAGGCAATGCGCTCTGGGAAATTGGCCATAGCAATTGCGATGGTATCGGCCAGTCTACTGAGCCTCTCTTGCTTTGAAGATTTAGACGACAACAATCGCGAGGCCACCACTTTAGAGATCAATGATTTTATTTGGCGTGGGCTGAACTATTTTTATCTCTACAAAGGCTCAGTCCCACAACTTCAAGACAACGCCTTCGCTTCAAATGCAGATAAAAATGCCTATCTCAGCTCTTTTGACACCCCAGAGGATTGTTTTGAGGCGCTTACGGACCTGAGCGATCCATTTAGTCTTTTAGTCGACGATTACATCACCCTTGAAAATGCTTTGGCCGGAATTTCCCTGAACAATGGTATGGAATACGGACTGGTTTATTACCCCAATGACAACAGCCTTATTTTTGGTTATGTGCGCTATGTGATTCCGGGTAGTTATGCGGGCATACAGAATATAGAGCGTGGAATGATTTTTAATCGCGTGGATGGGATGCAACTCACCCCCAGCAATTACAGCGACCTATTGAGTCCAGACACTTATACTTTGGGATGGGCGACTTATGATGGGACACAAATCACTGAGCTCAACGAAACCACTACGCTCACCAAAACACAATTATCAGAAAATCCTGTACATAAAACTGCCGTTTTTAGCGAAAACGGGCACACTATAGCCTATTTAATGTACAATGGCTTTACCAATGAATACGACAACGACCTCAACGCGGCTTTTGGCCAGTTTGCGGCTCAAGGGGTAACGGATATGGTCCTGGATCTGCGCTATAACGGCGGAGGATCTGTGCGCACAGCGACTTCATTAGCCAGTATGATTACTGGCCAATTTCAAGGAGAAATCTTCTTTACTGAGCAGTGGAATGCTGATCGACAAGCTCAGTATGCTGAGCCGGGTTATTTTGTAAACACCTTAGGCAATGGCGCCGGCCTAAACAGTCTAGGACTCAGCAGAGTTTATGTGCTCACTTCAGGGCGTACGGCCTCAGCCAGCGAACTGGTGATCAATGGGCTGAAACCCTATATCGATGTGATCCAAATCGGCTTGCCCACCCGAGGTAAATATCAAGCTTCGTTTTTGCTTTATGATGCTCCTGCTCCAGCCTTTAGCCGCAATCAAGCCAATACAGGGCATAGCTACGCCATGCTCCCTCTTGTTTTTAAAACCCTGAACGCTGCAGGGGTCACTGATTACGCTGACGGCTTAGTCCCGAATATCGAACTTGCTGAAGATTACAGTAATCTCGGAATTTTGGGCCATCAAAACGAGCCCCTTCTTGCCCGAGCAATTTCAGAAATTTTAGGTCACCCTGTGCCCTTTGACCAGGGGTCAACACGCTCCATACAGCAGCAAGAACTTCAAATCAACCGCAATGCCTTAGATGGCACCATGTATCGTTAGTCGATCATCGTGCATTATTATTTCGGTTAACCTCTTGCTGAAACAAAAAAAGCTGAGCAAATTGCTCAGCTTTTGTCGGGATGACTGGATTCGAACCAGCGACCCCACGCACCCCATGCGTGTACGCTACCAGACTGCGCCACATCCCGAATTTGAGGTGTGCAAAGATATTTCTTTTATTCTTTATTCAAACTATTTTACTACCTTTTACCTTAACTAATAATCGACCTTAATGAACCGTTTTTTACCCCTACTGAGTCTTTTGATCATCAGCTGCCAGCACCCCAATGCTCAAAGTGATTTAAGCCTTAAAATCCCGAACGACAGACCCTACACTATTGAAATGGTGTTTGACGGTGTGCAGAACCCTTGGGGTATGGATTGGCTCCCCGACGGCAGCATGCTAGTGACTGAAAAAAGTGGGGTGTTATTTCACGTCATGGGCGATAAGGTTACAGAAATCGCGGGACTTCCAGAGGTATTTAACTGGGGACAAGGGGGACTTTTAGATGTGGCCCTCCATCCGAATTTTGCCGAGAACCACTGGGTTTACCTGACCATGGCGACCACTTTAGGTGATGGCGAAGGCGGCAATACAACACTGGTGCGGGGACAACTCAATGAAAATCGATTAGACTCGGTTCAAATTTTATACAAGGCCACCCCTAATGTCACCGAAGGCCAACATTTTGGCTCAAGGATCGCTTTTAACAACCAAGGCCATGTGTTTTTCAGTGTGGGTGATCGCTTTCACCGTGATCAATACCCACAAGACATCAGTGTAGACGGAGGTAAAATCTATAGACTAAACGACGATGGAAGTATCCCGGAGGACAACCCTTTTTACGATACCCCCGGGGCAAATCAAGCCATTTACTCTTACGGACATCGCAACCCTCAAGGATTGACCATACATCCTGAAACAGGCGTGCTTTGGGAACACGAACATGGGCCTCGAGGTGGCGATGAGCTCAACATCATCCAGCCCGGATTAAATTATGGTTGGCCAGTGATCACTTATGGCATCAATTACAACGGCACCATCATTACTGAGGAAACTCAAAAGCCCGATATGCAACAACCTCAGTATTATTGGGTGCCCTCTATCGCCCCATGTGGCATGTCTTTTGTCACTGGAGATCGATACCCGAATTGGAAAAATCAATTGCTCGTTGGTTCCTTAAAATTTGCTTATATCGAAATGCTTGAACTCGAGGGGACTAAAGTGATTGGTCGGCAAAAAATAGCAGAAAATATCGGGCGTGTGCGCAATGTCAAAATGGGGCCAGACCATATAATTTACGTGGGCATTGAAGGCGAAGGCGTGGTGCGACTTAAGCCAATTTTATAATATTTTGCCCCTTTTGATAGGGCAATTCTCGGGCGAGAAATTACTATCTTTGTGAAAACACGAAAGCATGACGATCATCGGTGTTGCCGGAGGTACAGCCAGTGGAAAAACAACCTTTGTAACAGAAGTTCTAAAGGGTTTTGACCCCCAGAATGTGGGACTCATCGCCCAGGACGCCTATTATAAAGACAATAGCCATTTGACCTTTGAACAGCGTTGTTTGCTCAATTACGATCATCCTCAGGCCATTGACTTTGACCTGATGGTAACGCAAATCAAAGCCTTAAAACAAGGCCAATCCATAGATCAACCAGTCTATGATTACAAAATTCACAACCGCACCTCGGACAATACCCGTATTGCCCCTAAAGCAGTATTTATCGTTGAAGGGATTTTGGTGTTACATCATAAAGCCTTGAGAGATTTAATGGACATCAAGATTTTTGTCGATGCGCCGGGCGATCAAAGATTGATGCGCCGAATGAAACGCGACATGCAAGAGCGTGGGCGAGATTTAACCGAAGTCATGGAACGTTATAACGATACTTTGAAACCCATGCACGAGGCCTTTATTGAGCCTTCAAAAGCCCATGCGGATATTGTAGTCTTGTCCCATCAAAAAAATCCTCAGGCCGTAGCCCTAGTTCAAACCTATATCAAGGCTCATATAGCCAGCCCAAATAATTCAGTACTTTGAGTAAAAACAAATCAACAAAAACCTGGTTTTCACTACTGAGCAATCGCTATGTATTGCTGAGCATTGCCTTTGTGGTTTGGATGGTTTTTTTTGACACAAACTCCTGGCTTATCCATCGCGAGCTCGATCAAGAAATTGAAGTCTTACAGCAGCGAAAAGGTCAGTTTGAGCAAGACATAAAAAAGGATAAGGATTTTGTAAGTAGAATGCAAGATACTTTTGAAATGGAACGCTACGCACGCAGCCAGTATTACTTGAAAAAAGAAAACGAAACTATTTTTCTGATTGAAAGCCAGGATAGCACCCAAAATAATTCAAAGTAATGAGTGCTTTAAATTTTTCAGAATTCCCTCCTTATGAGGACAAACTTTGGAAACAAAAAATTCAAGTCGATCTCAAAGGGGAAGATTACAATAATGCCTTGATTTGGGAGAGTCCTGACGGCATTGCGGTTCAACCCTTTTATACCAAAAATAAGACCCAGGTCATCCCTGTCAAAGATTTACCCGAAACCTGGAACCATACCACGCACCTGTACATGGGAAATATGGCGGTGGTGCGTAAGCTGGTAAATCAAAGACTCGATCAGGGTATGCGCCACTTTATTTTGGTTTGCGATGCGCCTTTTGATCCAGGGGAGCTGATTGAACTTTTATCACATAAGGAGATTGTACTCATCCTTGAATGCAGTTTTTTAAACAAAAGCTGGTTGCAAGACTTTACAGAAAAGGCCAGCACTGCTCAAATAGTGTTGCATCTGAGTCAAGACCCGCTGGGGCATTTGGCTAAAACTGGAAATTGGCCGGCGCATCCTAACAATGTTTTTAAGCCTTTGTACGAGATTTTAACGGGTGACTCCCATGCAGCCTCTGTCCTAGGGGTGCATTCTTTGATTTACACTGAGTCTGGAGCCAATAATGTGCAACAATTAGCTTACTCCATGGCTCAAGCCAACGAAATGATTGAGCAGCTGAGTCAATTTGGTCCATTGCCTAAAGTGATTACCCTAAATTATACAATAGGTATTGGCCCAAATTACTTTTTTGAGATTGCCAAACTTCGCGCTTTGCGCCTGTTGAATGGCTTGCTGGGTGAGATCCATGGTCTTAAAATAAAAGCCCAAATCACAGCGCTACCCGCTCAGCGTTTTATGACGCTTTTTGATTTTAATAATAATCTACTCAGGCATAGCACAGCCATGATGGCGGCAATTCTGGGTGGGGCTGATAAGCTTTGTAATCTCCCTTATGATCATCATTATAAAAAGAGTCATGATTTTTCTCAAGGACTGGCCCAAAATCAGCTATTTATCTTGGAATCTGAAGTTTTTCAAGGGGTTAATGCCCAAATGGCCAATGGGGCCTATTATATTGAACACCTGACCGAAAAATTAGCCGACCAGGCCTTGACTCTGTTTAAATCTATTGAAGCCTCAGGTGGTTGGCTCAAAGCATTAAAAAACGGCACTTTACAGAGAAAAATTAAAGAGCGTCACGAAAAATCAGTCCATGAATTAGAATCCATGGATACAGTAGTAGTCGGCATCAATAAATACCAGGATGTCCATGAAAAAATGAAAGACCAAATCGAATTGTATCCTTTTCAAAAAATGAACCCGCAAAAAACTTTGGTGGCGCCCATTGTTGCCCGAAGATTAACCCAAGATATTGAACTACAAAGAATAAATAATGAAGAATAAACGCTATTATTTTTATCAGCTTGTGCAGCTTAAGTCTATACTTATCACCGGACTTCTGATGACCATTATGACCTTAACGGCCTGTCATCAGGGGCCAGAGTATCGCTTTGAAGATCAACCTAAAGTAGTGGATTGCCCGGGCATGTCTGAGGATTTTATGCATGAACTGCTTTACAGTTTCAGAGAAGACATTGGGGCCTTTTACAATCAATATACCGATTATATCGAAGGCTCAAAAAGCTACTATTTTGAAGCTTACGGACAGTATATTTATTTTGGTTTTTCCGGAACCGCAAGATTTGATGATATCGCCTCGGAGCACAGTCGCGCATTACTTCAAGAACTCAGAAAAGAAAAAGACTTTTGGATCGTCAAAGATGGACAAGAGCGTCTGAATTACAATCATCCTTATCTCAAATGTCTTATCGATGGCGTGGCCGATAACGATTTGAGGGTGTCCTTGCAAAATTTACGCCAAGCAAACTCACTTACCCCAGAACTGATCGCTGAAACCATGAGAATTAACTTTCAAAAGGTCCTGGCGGATCCAAACTTGGCCATGTATTTGGCTTTAGATGGTTTTTATCAGCCCCTGATCAATAGAAGTGCTAAAAAATGACTCCGCGTAAAGCCGTAAAACATATTAATCTAAACAAGGGACAGTCCTGGGAGCAGTCCGAGCTAAGCCATGAGGTTTCCGCGCTTGGCTCCTATGGTGCTGGAGCCCCACCTTATTTAAGAGGACCCTATGCCACCATGTATGTGCAGCGGCCCTGGACGATTCGACAATATGCTGGGTTTTCGACGGCCGAGGACAGTAATGCCTTTTACCGAAAAAATTTAGCCGCTGGGCAAAAAGGACTTTCTGTGGCCTTTGACCTACCTACCCACCGCGGCTATGATAGTGATCATCCGCGGGTCACTGGTGATGTCGGTATGGCAGGAGTTGCAATAGACAGTGTGGAGGATATGAAGATTCTCTTTGATCAAATTCCCTTAGATCAAATGAGTGTTTCCATGACCATGAACGGCGCTGTATTGCCCATTATGGCATTTTTTATCACCGCGGCACAGGAACAAGGCGTCGCCCCAGAACAGCTTTCAGGGACCATTCAAAATGACATTTTGAAGGAATTCATGGTACGCAATACGTATATCTATCCTCCAGAGGCTTCCATGCGGATCATTCGGGATATTTTCAAATATACCAGTGCCCATATGCCCAAATTTAATTCTATATCCATTTCGGGCTACCACATGCAAGAAGCAGGAGCCACAGCAGAAATAGAGCTAGCCTACACTTTGGCTAATGGATTAGAATACGTACGTCAAGGCTTAGAGGCTGGGCTCAATATCGACGATTTCGCACCGAGACTCTCTTTTTTCTGGGGTATCGGAATGAATCATTTTGAAGAAATTGCTAAAATGCGTGCCGCCAGAATGTTATGGGCAAAAATCATCAAGACTTTCGGGCCAAAAAACGACAAATCTATGGCACTGCGCACCCACTGTCAAACCAGTGGTTGGAGTTTGACGGCTCAAGATCCATTTAACAATGTTACCCGTACAGCAGTGGAGGCATTGGCTGCCGTATGTGGTGGCACCCAATCCCTGCACACCAATGCTTTGGATGAAGCCCTAGCCCTGCCCACCGAATTTTCAGCCCGCATTGCACGCAACACCCAGCTATTTCTGCAACACGAAACTGGGGTGACCCGCACGGTAGATCCATGGGCAGGAAGCTTTGAATTAGAACGCATGACCCAAGAGCTCATGCAAAAGGCTTGGACTTTAATTCAAGAAATTGAAGACCTAGGCGGCATGACTAAGGCCATCGAAAATGGCTTGCCTAAATTGCGCATAGAACAAGCAGCTGCACGGAAACAAGCACGAATAGATTCTGGTGCGGAGGTCATAGTCGGGGTCAATAAACATCAGCGCAAAAACCAGGAACCACTCCACATACTCAAGGTAGATCAAGCCAAAGTTTTGGCCTCTCAATTGGAAAAACTCAAAAAGGTCAAAACCATGCGGGACGAGGCAGCGGTGCAAACCGCCCTGACAAATTTAACGACTGGGGCAAAATCCAATGACCAAAATTTATTAGCTTTAGCCATAACGGCCGCACAGTGCAGAGCTACTTTGGGAGAAATTTCAGAGGCTCTTGTTGTGGAATTCGGTCGCTATCAAGCACAAATACAAACCTTTAGCGGCGTGTACAAAAAAGAAATAAGCAAAGATCAGTGGTTTGAAAAAGCACAACAAGCAGTGCGCGATTTTGCTATTCAGGAAGGGCGTCAACCCCGAATCATGGTGGCCAAAATGGGACAGGATGGACATGATCGCGGGGCCAAAGTTGTCGCTACAGGCTATGCCGATTTGGGCTTTGACGTGGATGTCGGACCTTTATTTCAAACCCCAGAAGAAACGGCCAGGCAAGCGGTAGAAAATGATGTGCATATCTTAGGGGTTTCCTCTCTAGCGGCCGGACATATGCGCTTAGTCCCACAAGTCATTCAGGCCTTGGAAGATTTAGGACGCAAAGACATCATGGTTATCGTCGGTGGAGTTATTCCCGAAGATGACCACAGAGCCCTTTACCAGGCCGGTGTCGTGGCAATTTATGGACCTGGAACTAATCTGAGCCAGGCCGCTCTTGAATTGATTGAAATACTCACAGGCTCATCGCCCCAATAAAACAATTAAACTAGAAATTATGGACTACACCCAAAAAATGATGCAAGCCGATGCGCTCAAAGGAAAAACCATCGTCGTAACCGGAGGCGGCAGTGGATTGGGCAAAGCCATGACCACCTACTTTTTGGAACTTGGGGCCAATGTGGTCATTAGTTCCAGAAATCAAGAGAAAATTGACAATACTGCACGTGAGCTAGAGGTGCAAACTGGCGGCTCAGTATTAGCAGTGCCTTGCGACGTGAGGCATTACGATCAGGTTGAAGCCTTGGTTCAGCAATCTTGTGAAAAATTTGGATCTGTGGATATTCTCGTTAATAATGCCGCAGGTAATTTTATATCCCCCACCGAGCGCCTGTCTTCAAACGCCTTTGACACTATTATTGATATCGTTTTAAAGGGCACCAAAAACTGCACCTTAGCCTTTGGAAAACATTGGATTGCCCAAAAGCAAACCCAAAAAGTAGTTTTGAATATAGTCACAACTTATGCGTGGACTGGCTCGGCCTATGTTGTGCCCAGCGCCACGGCGAAAGCAGGGGTTTTGGCTATGACCCGATCACTGGCCGTCGAATGGGCTAAATACGGTATGCGATTTAACGCTATCGCTCCTGGACCCTTCCCGACAAAAGGCGCCTGGGATCGACTCTTACCGGGCAACCTCAAAGAGCAATTTGATCTGGCTAAAAAGGTACCCCTAAAGCGGGTCGGCGCCCATCAAGAATTGGCCAACCTGGCCGCCTATTTAGTCTCAGATTTTTCTGCTTACATCAATGGGGAAGTGATCACCATAGACGGTGGTGAATGGCTCAAGGGGGCAGGACAATTCAACCTACTCGAAGACATTCCAGAAGAACTTTGGGACATGCTAGAGGCTATGATCCGTGCCAAAAAAGGCTGAGTTTTGTTGACTTGTTGTTAACAAATACAATTTCCAGTGCCGCTAATAAGTTGTATTTTTAAACTTGAATAAGTCTGCTCTATTTATGGGTAAAATAATCGCCATAGCCAATCAAAAAGGAGGGGTTGGAAAGACCACCACTTCTGTTAATCTTGCTGCATCTTTGGGGGTGTTGGAAAAAAAGATCTTGCTCATCGATGCAGATCCTCAAGCCAATGCCACCTCTGGACTCGGGGTGGAGGTTACTCCATCGACTGTGGGGACTTACCAGCTTTTAGAGCATACAGCTTCAGCAAAAGAATGTGTCTTGGGCACTAGCTCGCCCAATCTTTGGGTAATTCCGGCTCATATTGATTTGGTAGCCATTGAAATTGAACTCGTCGATAAAGAGGCGCGCGAGTATATGCTGCGCGAGGCTTTAAAACCTATAAAAGACCATTACGACTATATCCTGATCGACTGTGCGCCGAGTTTGGGGCTTTTGACTTTAAACGCACTTACAGCTGCAGACTCCGTCATCATCCCCATTCAATGTGAGTATTTCGCCCTGGAAGGTCTGGGCAAACTATTAAATACCATTAAAAGTGTCCAAAAATTGCACAATACAGAATTGGACATTGAAGGACTCCTATTAACCATGTACGATTCAAGGTTAAGACTGTCTAATCAGGTTGTGGATGAGGTCAAAAAGCATTTTGATGAAATGGTTTTTGACACCATTATTCAGCGCAATGTGCGCCTAGGGGAGGCACCGAGCTATGGAGAAAGTATTATCAGTTATGACGCTGGAAGTACAGGCGCCAATAATTATCTGCATCTGGCACACGAATTAATCGAAAAAAATCGTTAATCCAATATGGCAAAAGCAATCAAAAAACAAGCCCTTGGTCGTGGACTATCAGCACTCTTGAATGATGGAGGAACTGCTCAAAATAGTGCTGCTAAATCCCCCGCTGGATTTGTGACCTTGAGCCTGGATCAGATCAAAGTTAATCCTTATCAACCAAGAACCCGATTCAGTGAAACGGCTCTAAAAGAACTCGAGAGTTCAATAAAATCTCTTGGGCTTATTCAGCCCATTACCGTAAGAGAGACCGACCAAGGTCATTACGAACTAGTGAGTGGAGAACGCCGTTATCGCGCCTCAAAAAATATTGGTCTTGAGTCTATTCCTGCCTATATCAGATCGGCAAATGATCAGGAACTCCTGGAAATGGCTCTGGTAGAAAATATTCAGCGCCAAGACCTTGACCCCATTGAAATCGCACTGACTTATCAGCGCCTATTAGAGGATGTTTCACTCTCCATAAGCGATCTCGGCGATCGATTGGGAAAAGATCGCACCACTGTTACAAACTATTTACGCCTTTTAAAACTCGACCCGCTGATTCAATCAGGGATGCGCGATGGATTTATATCTATGGGGCACGGGCGTAGTTTGATTAACGTTGACAATGTCAGTGATCAGTTAGCGATTTACGAGGAAATTTTAGACAAAAAACTTTCGGTGCGTCAAACTGAAGAACGGGTTAAAGCCTTGAAAGAAGGCGACCTTAAAAAAGCCAAGAGCGTCCAGACTTCGCCAAATAAAGATGCGGCCCTGTCCCGCTTTTTAGAACTACCTGTAATGCTCAAAAACAACGCCAAAGGTGGTGGGATGATGCAAATCAAGTATAAAAATCAAAAGGAACTCGAGGCCTTACGCAAAAAACTTCTGGGTGAAAATTAATCCACTTGTTTCCTTATTTTTTTTGATGGCCTGGGCCTTAACCCCCGCTATTCATGGGCAGGAATCAGATCTTTCCACCCCCACAGATGAGCCTACAGCAAATGATAAGGCCACCGTTGAGGACCAAGTCATGGAGATCGACCCAGACCAAATCATCGTAACTGATCAAGAGATTTCTGGAAAACTAGGATGGCATGATGTCGAACAAACCACAAACCAAGCGGACTCTTTAGCTATAACCACGATAAAAGAAGAACCTTATGACCCTCTAGCTCCAGCTAGAGCAGCTTTTTACTCTGCAGTGCTACCAGGACTTGGTCAGGCCTACAATAAAAAGTACTGGAAAATCCCCATAGTTTATGGCGGTATTGCAGCGGGTGTTTATTTCTATCAGCGCAATACTGAGGATTATAACCGCTTTCGCGATGCCTACAAGCGGCGTTTAGCGGGCTATCAAGATGACGAATTTCAGGGCGTCTCTGACGCCCGGCTGCGTGATGCTCAAAAAACTGCCGGACGCAATCGTGATGTGAGTTTGGCAATGGCCATAGGGGTGTATTTACTGAATATCCTAGACGCCAATGTGGATGCCCATTTGTTGCGTTACAACCTCAATGAAGACCTGACCATCAGGCCTAATTATCAATATGAAACTGACTACAGGCCCAGTTTTTACGGGCTTTCACTAAATATTTCTCTTCCATGAACATTGCACTCTTAGGATATGGAAAAATGGGCCGTGTCATTGAATCCCTGGCCATCAAAGCCGGGCATGAGATTGTTTATAAAAGCACAAGCAATAAACAGGACGGCAATTTCGATTCAGCCCATGTCGCTATCGAGTTTTCAACGCCTGAGGCCGCACCAACTAACCTCAAACTCTGTTTTGAGGCCAATATCCCCGTGGTTTGTGGAACAACAGCATGGCTTGACCACTGGGAGGACATAACCAAAATTTGCGCGCAAAAAAAAGGGGCTTTAGTCTATGCCTCAAACTTTAGTGTGGGGGTACAAATCTTTTTTGAAATGCAACGTCATTTATCCCAGATCATGAGGCGCCATACAGACTATGAAGTTTCTATAGAAGAACGTCATCACCTGCAAAAAAAGGACGCGCCGAGCGGAACAGCCATAAGTCTGGCTGAAATCACCATGGCCGCTTCAAAACACAAAAAATGGGTGTTAGGCGCGGCTCAAGCTCAAGATGAATTATCCATAGAGGCACTGCGCGAGCCTGACACACCAGGGACGCATAAGGTATTTTACAAAAGCGCTATCGACCAAATTACCCTTGAGCACCAAGCCCATTCTCGAGAGGGTTTCGCCAGCGGCGCACTTCTGGCAGCCCAGTGGGTTGTGGGCAAAACCGGAATATTTTCAATGAAAGATGTCTTACATTTGTCAGACAATAAGCATCAGTAAAACACAATATCATGACCTTTACACAATGGTTGATTTTTATAGGCCTAATCCATGTGGTTCATTTTTTAGGTACCTGGAAAATGTACAAAGCAGCTGGATTTTCGGCTATTTCTGCCCTAATTCCAGTTTATAATGCCATTGTTCTTATGCGCATCATCAACCGGCCAAAATGGTGGGTGGTGCTCTTGTATATTCCGATCATTAATTTGATTATGTTACCGGTTATTTGGGTAGAAACCATGCGCAGTTTTGGCTTTAATCAACGCCGAGAAAACGCCTATGTCGTATTGAGTTTGGGGCTTTATTTGTTTTATATTAATTACGCCCAGCCCCTTGAGCACAAAAAAGACCGCAGTCTCATGCCGCGAAGCTCTGCGGGCGAATGGGTCAGTAGTATTTTATTTGCCGTCGTGGCCGCTACCCTGGTACATACTTACTTTATGCAGCCCTTTACCATCCCCTCTTCGTCCTTGGAAAAAACACTTTTAGTGGGCGATTATTTGTTTGTAAGCAAATTTCATTACGGAGCAAGAACACCCATGACCAGTGTGGCCCTGCCCATGGTGCACGACACGATTCCTTTTGTAGGTACAAAATCATATTTAAATACCCCTCAACTCCCCTACTTTAGAATCCCGGGCTTTCAAAAAATCAAACGCAATGATATCGTGGTCTTCAATTGGCCTGTGGATACCCTAGTGGACATACGCCCTGGCTTTATGCGCGGCAGTGTGCAAAAACCCATCGATAAAAAATCAAACTATGTCAAGCGCTGCGTGGGTCTTCCGGGGGATTCGCTTTCGGTGGTGGACGGTTATGTTTATATAAACGGCGTGCAAAATACCCTTCCAGATCGGGCAAAGATTCAATTTGTTTACGAAGTCATCTCCAAAAAGCCTCTGATTAAAGTAGAGCGTGGAGGGCGTGTATATAATGAGCCTAACCCCGTGATTTATGACCGATTTAAAATCTCGGACATCAGCTTTGCAGGAATGGACCAATCTACGGGTTTGATCAAACAAAGAGCGCATATGAGTGAAGCGGTTGCTAGTCAACTCGAGGCCTTAAGCGATGTGGTGTCGGTCACCAAACTAAAAAACAGAGACGGGAATTTCGATAGATCAGTATTTCCTTATAGTGTAGACTACGCCAATAACAATGACTATTTCGGCCCTATCTATATTCCCGAGGCTGGAGCCACAGTATCCATCACTCCAGAAACACTCCCACTCTATAATCGGATCATCGAAGTCTATGAAGGTCGTGAGCTCGGGTTAACCCAGGACATAGAAGTCCGCGATAATCAAGTCCTACTCAACGGGAGTCCCATTAGTGAATACACCTTTAAAATGAACTATTATTGGCTCATGGGAGATAATCGCGATAATTCTCAAGATGCGCGCAGTTGGGGCTTTGTTCCAGAAAATCACGTCATCGGAAAGCCTGTATTTATTTGGCTCAGCTTGGATGCCAATAAAAAAGGATTTAGTAAAATCCGCTGGGAACGCATGTTTACCACTGTCGGTGGCTCTGGAGCGCCAAAGTCTTACCTCTCGTATTTCTTGATGGCACTTGTAGGCTATTACGGATGGGATTATTGGCGCAAACGCAAGAAAAAGAAATAATTGGATTTATTTCTCCCGACATATTTCCCTGATGTACTGCAAATGTCTGCCCTGGTGCGCAGTCAAGATATTGTTTTTGAAGTCTGTGATAATTACCAAAAACAAACTCTGCGCAACCGAACCTATATCGCTCATGCCCAAGGGACCCTCGGGTTGTTTGTCCCGATAAAGCACAATAAAACTGCAGGACGGCAGAAAACCAAAGACGTACTGAGCGAAAGCGCTTTTGGCTGGGCTGCTAACCATTGGAAATCCATACAAACGGCCTATCGCACCGCACCTTTTTTTGAGTATTACGAAGATGAACTCGCCGATTTATTCAACTCGGAATCCATAAAACTGCAAGAGCACAACCTCAAGATAATCGACCGGCTAATGCAGCTCATGGGTAAAGAATTGAATTACAAAAAAACACAGGATTATCAAATGGATTTTTCTGGAAAGGATTGGCGCTTTTACGGCGAACAAAAGCGCAATAGCCCATTGAACTTCCCCCACTATATCCAGGTTTTTCAAAACAATCATGCGTTTATTGCTAACTGCAGTGTATTAGACGCTCTGTTTAATTTAGGCCCGCAGACCTTGGAATATCTGGAGAGCATACCTTTAGATGGGCTCGCTTAAGTGCATTACCCCCGCGGATAATTATTGTTTGAACTGGACAATAATGGGCAAATGATCCGACAAGGACTTTTCTTGAGTCTCAAAATCTAAAACTTCTAAGGCGGAATCCGAAAAAACAAAATCAATGCGCAAAGGCAATCGATTGAAATAATAAGTAGCTCCTAGACCGTGGCCCTGGCTCTGAAAGGCATCCTGATAGACAGAAGTAATCTCTCGGTACACATAAGAAAAGGCCGTATTGTTAAAATCACCCGTTATTATTTTGGGATAGGTCGATTGCGCCATATGCTCCATCAACTTTTCGACCTGATATTGTTGTTTGACAAAGGTGGTTGAGATTCTCGCTTTTATCTGCTGTGCACCACCTTGATCGGCAATGTTTTCCGTAGGATTTATCCCAATTGACTGAAGGTGTACATTATACACCCTCAGGGTGTCTTGTCCTATTAACAAATCAGCATATATAGCGTTATTTGCCGTGTCTTTAAAATCTAAACTACCCTGATTTACTATAGGGTATCGAGACAAAATGGCCTGTCCCATTAACTTGAAGGGCGGATTAAAATAAATAAACTGCTCAGGGTATTGGCTAAAGTCCACCATATGCGCCTTTGAATATTCTTGCAAACAAAGGATATCTGGCTGATGTGCTTCAATCATTTGTTTATATTCTTTACCGATTTTATTCTTGGAAGCCTGGTCGGCGTACCTGTCGAATAAATGAACATTATGCGACAGCACTTTAATTCCCCCTATAGGCGGGAGCTTATCATTTTTACGACCTAGGACAAAGGGGCCAAAATACAAATGGGCGACAATAAGCAAAACGGCAGAAAGAAAAAATCGCCTATCCCAACGAATTAACCAATACACCGCAAAGAAAAAATTAAGCACGATAATGGGCAGGGTTAATAAACTCAGCAGGGCAAGAACGGGGAACTTATCAGGGGCAATCAAAGGCACCAAAAAAGACAGCAGCAGGAGCAGAAGCGCCAGAATGTTGAGGCCAAAAATAAGATTGCGTGTCATGAGGTGCCAATAGGTGGTCTAATTCCGTCCTGATCTAAATAAAAAGTCTTTTTCCTCTTTGGTCAAACTCTCATAGCCACTTTGACCAATTTTATCCAGAATCGCATCGATTTTTTCCTGTTCGGCATTTTTATTAAAACGATCTGAACGAGAGGATTTTGATG
>JALRAI010000036.1 GCA_023258055.1 Flavobacteriaceae bacterium
TAGCGACCAGGGCGTTATTTTGTTTCTATCTACAGTGGTGGGGGTGTTTTTTATGACAGACCTCATTAAGATAAGCCTGGCCAAAAACCTAAAAAGCAAAATGACCCCTCGTGTGATTTACAAGACAAAGAAATTTGTCAGTATAACCATTATTGTTTTTGGGGTTTTACTCTTGGCACAAGGCATATTACCGGAGTCTATTCAAAAAAGTGTGCGCAACAAGCTGCCAAATGCTCTCGAACAAACAAATGCCATAAAATAAAATAGGGTCTTCTCCGAAGAAAAAACCCTATTTGAGGCGTCTAGCGGATTCGAACCGCTGTACAAGCTTTTGCAGAGCTCTGCCTAGCCACTCGGCCAAGACGCCGTTACCAAGACGGCAAATATAATAAGTTTTGTTAACTAAAACCCTTTAAATTGATTTGGGATTTTACTTGCCTGTGCTTGGATTATCGCGATGATCTCAAAACAACACTCACCCGATTTACATCACCCCCTATAGGTGGGTTGAGTTTTGAAACCGTTATTTCAGTCCACTGAACACTGCTGAGTTTTTGAAGTATGCTATTGTTGATGCGTAAGGCGACATGTTCTAGGAGTTTAGACGGCACTTTCATTTCTTGGACCACAATCTGGTGCAACAAAACATAGTCTGCAGTATCCTCTAAACGATCGCTCAACGCTGACAGAGAGAGGTCGACCCCAACATGGAGTTGTACTAAATAATCACTGCCTATAATCGTTTCTTCTGGCAGACACCCGTGATGGGCGTAAACTCGAATATCCTCTAGCTTTATTTCTCCCATAAATATTCCAAAAATATTATCCCTTAAAGGGGCTGATTTTGGGCTTTTGTGTGCGAACAAAAGTAATTAATTTAAGCCTGATGACCCCGATCTAACACAATAAATAAGAGACAATCACCCCGCGATCTGCTCCGCACAGACGCTCTGTTGTTTTGCTCAATATTTTGGTATCTTTGCCCTCTTAAAACCCTGCTATGAGCGAAACGCGCAGTTTAAACTTCATCGAACACATCATTGAGGATGATTTGCGTTCTGGATACAAACAAAACGACCTGTGTTTTCGTTTTCCCCCAGAGCCGAACGGTTATCTCCATATTGGTCACGCTTCAGCTATTTGTCTAAACTTTGGCCTGGGCTTGCGCTACAATGCACCAGTTAATCTGCGTTTTGACGACACAAACCCAGCTAAAGAGGAGCAAGAATTTGTCGATGCCATAAAAAAAGACGTGTCGTGGTTGGGGTTTAATTGGGCCAATGAGTGTTATGCCTCTGATTATTTTCAACAACTTTATAATTGGGCGGTTGCTTTAATTGAGCAAGGCAAGGCTTATGTCGATTCCCAATCTTCAGAAGAAATTGCTGCGCAGAAAGGTACTCCAAATGAGGCAGGAACCAACAGTCCTTATCGCGAGCGCAGTGTCGAGGAAAACCTCAGATTGTTTGATCAAATGAAAAACGGGGAATGTCCTGAAGGAAGCCACGTACTGCGTGCAAAAATAGACATGAGTGCCAGCAATATGCTCATGCGCGATCCAGTGATGTATCGTGTATTGCACAAAAGTCACCATCGCACAGGTAATCAATGGAGTATTTATCCGATGTACGATTGGGCCCATGGCGAAAGTGATTATATCGAACAGGTCTCACACAGCTTTTGTACTCTCGAGTTTTTACCACACAGAGAACTTTACGATTGGTTTTTGGACCAAGTTCACGACCCCGCTAAAATTCGACCAAAACAGCGGGAGTTTGCCCGTCGCAATCTCAGCCATACCGTAGTGAGCAAGAGAAAACTCATGCGTTTGGTTCAAGAAGGGGTCGTCAGTGGTTGGGATGACCCGCGTATGCCCACGATTTCGGGCCTAAGAAGAAGAGGATACACCCCTAATGCGATTCGGGCATTTGCGGACAGTATTGGTGTGGCCAAACGTGAAAACTTAATCGATGTCGCGCATCTTGAATTTTGTGCGCGCGAAGACCTCAATAAAATTACAGACCGTGTTATGGCGGTATTAGACCCTGTACTTTTGGTTATCGACAACTATCCAGAGGGTCAAACGGAGTGGTTACAAGCCGAAAACAATCCGGAAGATCCTGAATCAGGCAGCAGAGAACTGCCATTCTCGAAATACCTGTGGATAGAACGCTCCGATTTTAAAGAAGAAGCCAATCGTAAGTTTTTTAGACTAACCCTCGGTAAGGAGGTGCGTTTGAAAAATGGATATATCATTAAAGGTGAATCAGTGGTAAAAGATGCCTCTGGACAAATCACCCAGATTCATGCGACTTACGATCCATTGAGTAAAAGTGGGAGCGACACCCCTGAGGCCTTGCGCAAAGTCAAAGGAACCATTCATTGGGTATCAAAAGAGCACGCTTTGGATGCGGAGGTCCGCCTTTATGATCGCTTATTTACCACCGAAGCGCCAGACGCAGACAAGGATGGAGATTTTATGGATCACATCAACCCAAAGGCTTTGGAAGTTATTACCGCAAAAGTTGAGCCTGGCCTAAAAGAGCTGTCCGTAGGAACTCCTGTTCAATTTCAACGCACCGGATATTTTGTGTTAGATCCAGACTCAAGCCCTGAATCGCTGGTGTTCAATCGCACGGTCTCTTTGAGAGATTCTTGGGGTAAACTCGAACAATAAAAAAACAGAGGTTCAATATAAAAGCCTTAGCCTAGGCTTCTATTGATCTTTATCCTTAGTTTGTTTTTTGTCTGATGCCTTTTCCTTAGTCCCTATTCCGAAGTTTTGAGACACCTGATGGCTTGCTGAAAAAGAGGTAATCAATTGGGACAACATATCGCTACCGGCATGGGGTGAATTAGGCATTAAAATCAGATTACTTTGCGTTGCTTCACCCACCGATTGTAGGGTGTCATAGTGCTGGGTTACCACTAAAAGCGCAGAGGCTTCCTGAGAGTTAATACCCACATTGTTCAGCACCTCAACAGATTCTTCTAACCCCCGAGCAATCTCGCGTCTTTGATCAGCAATTCCTTGACCTTGAAGACGTTTACTTTCGGCCTCGGCACGTGCTTTGGCGACGATTTTAATGCGCTCGGCCTCGGCCTCATACTCAGCAGCCACCTTTTCGCGCTCTGCAGCATTAATTCTGTTCATAGCTGCCTTAACTTGGACATCAGGGTCAATATCCGTGACGAGAGTCTTGATAATATCATACCCATAATCTAGCATAGACTCGTTGAGTTCACGCTTAACAGCGATTGCGATATCGTCTTTGCGCTCAAAGACATCGTCGAGTTTCATTTTGGGGACCTCCGCCCGAACCACATCAAACACATATGAAGTAATCTGATCATTTGAATTTTCTAACTTATAAAAAGCCTCGTAAACCTTGGTTTTGATTACCTGAAACTGAACGGAGATTTTAAGGCGCACAAAAACATCGTCTTTTGTCTTAGTTTCTACCAAAACATCAAGCTGCTGGATTTTAAGATTCACCCGCCCTGCGATACGGTCAATTAATGGGATTTTAAAACGAAGTCCAGAAGAACGGATGCTTTGAAAGCGCCCGAAACGCTCAATAATTACCGCGGTCTGCTGTTTTACAATAAATATAAAGGTCCAGAATACAAAAAGACCAAGGGCTAGATAGAAATAAAAGAGAATTGTGCTCATAGTGGAAGTTGTTTCCTCTAAAATACACAATAATTTTCAGGGGTTTTGTTAAGAATTTGATAATACCCAAGAAGGGCAATAAGTGTTATGCGGATAAAAAAATCAACTAAAACAACCTAAGGCGCTTTCTAGTCGCTTTAAGCTTTCTGTTTTACCCAACACCATCATTATATCAAAAACATCGGGTCCTTTCATGGCGCCCACTAAAAACAACCTCAGCGGCATCATCACAGAACCCACACCGTATTGGTTTTGCGCGCACCATTGCTTAACAGACTCTGACAGGCTTGCTGCTGAGTCCCAAGAGTGATCAGAAAGCAAACCCATTAAATTAGAAATCACAGCAACAGTATTGTCTTTTATCGCGCGTTTTACTCCTGCGGCATCGTATTGTTTTGGCCCCTCAAAAAAGAAATCGGAGGCGGTCCATAGGTCTTTGATAAAGCTCGCACGCTCCTTGACTAGCGGTACAATAACTTCAAGATTCTTGGGGCTTACACTCTTTTGATACTGCGCCAACCACTGGGCAAATTCTTGAGTTAATTCTGTATCCGCTGTTTTTTGAAAATAGTGGTTTTGAAACCACAAGGCTTTGTTTGGATCAAATTTGGCTCCAGCCTTTTGGACGCGTTCCAAAGAAAAATTATCCACCAATTCTGTTAAATCAAAAACCTCTTGCTGAGTTCCTGAATTCCACCCTAGCAAGGCCAAAAGATTAACTACAGCCTCAGGCAAATACCCTTGTTCGCGATAACCCTCAAGCACCGCCCCTGCTTGTTCCCATTGTAAGGGAAAGACCGGGAATCCGCCCAAAACCCCGTCTCGTTTACTGAGTTTGCCTTTGCCTGTGGGTTTCAAGATCAGGGGTAAATGGGCAAACACTGGTGGCTGCCACCCAAAAGCTTCGTAAAGCAAGACGTGCAAGGCTAAAGACGGCAACCATTCCTCACCCCGAATAACATGGCTGATTTCCATCAGATGATCATCAACCACATTAGCCAGGTGATAGGTAGGCAACCCATCACTTTTAAAAAGAACTTTATCATCTAAAACACTACTGTCGACAGTTACTGTCCCCCTAATAGCATCTTGGCAGACTACCTTACGCCCTTGTGGTGTTTTGAACCGCACAACATAAGGGGTGTTCTTTGCTAATAAATCCTCGGTTTGTTCGGGCCCAAGCGCTAAGGAGTTTCTTAGGGATAATCGATTTTGTGCGTTATAGGTGAAGGTTTCGCCTTGTGCTTCAGATTGGTTGCGCAATTGCGTTAGAGACTCGGCGCTGTCAAAAGCATAATAAGCCCAGCCAGAATCAATAAGCTCTTGGATGTGTTTTTGGTACAATTCAGAGCGTTCACTCTGTCTGTATGGACCAAAAGCTCCAGGTTTGCTCGGGCCTTCGTCGTAGGGAATGTTTAGCCAATTTAAAGCGGCCTCAATATAAGCCTCTGCTCCAGGGACAAATCTGGTTTGGTCTGTGTCTTCAATCCGCAACACAAATGTTCCTGAGTGTTTTTTAGCAAAGAGATAATTAAACAATGCAGTACGCACCCCCCCAATATGAAGCGGACCAGTGGGACTCGGAGCAAAACGAACTCTAACAGCTTGTGACACGGTCAATAATTTTGGCCGTAAAGATACAATTCTAAGGCTTCATTTCCGAGGGCACTCGGGGGTTCATTATAAAAAACCAAAGCGGGGGGAACAGACTAAGCACTATAGAGGTGGGATAGCCAAAAGGCAGTTCTGGGCTAGTGGGGTGGTGGTCTAGGAGTTGATATTTTTTTTGCGAGCGATAATGGTGATCACTGTGCCTGGTTAGTTCATACAAAAGTATACGCCCCATCAGGTGGTTGCTGTTCCATGAATGTATTTCTTTAACTGGTGCATAACGACCCGATGCTTTCTTTGGGCGCATCAGGCCGTAGTGTTCAATATAGTTTGTGGTTTCTAATAAAAGAACCGCTACCAGCGCCACCAAAAGACCCCAAGCCAGTGTTGTTGCCCCAAAAATCAAAGCGATAGTGCTTAAATACAAGCCTTGAGCCAAGGCATACCAAAGTAAGTCATTGTGCCAAAGCCGCTGAAGCCCTTGTTTTTGGGCAATGAGCTTTTTTTGAATGCGCAAAGCGCTGCGCCACTGACCAAAAATGGAGCTTATCCAAAACAAATAAACCGCTTGGTTGTATTTAGCTGTTGCTGGGTCCTCAGGGGTGGCAGCATGTTGATGATGGCCATAATTATGCTCTATATAAAAATGCATGTACAAGACAGGGCATAACAATAACTTACCCATAAAGCGTTCTACTTTTGTGGTTCTGTGGCCGAGTTCGTGTGCGACATTAATCCCATTAGCCCCAACAACAATACCCAAAGAAAGCGCATAACCTAAAACAACAGAAAAATCGTATTGAGGCACGATGTTTAGGTAAAAATAGATTAAAAGCCCAAACACCAAAGGAAGGTTGGCGTAAAGCAAAAGGTCAAAAAACCCCATACTGCTTTTGTCCGCTTTGTCTTGCTCAGTGAGGTTCTCCTGACTTTGTGGCAACAAGAGTTCAAGTAAAGGAACCAAAGCAAAAACATAAACGATAGTGCTGTATCCCCAATAACCCCCGAGTAGGGTCGAGCCGATAAACACAGCTGGTGTGGAATAAGCGGCGAGGTATTTTAAATCACGTGTATTTAAAAGCACAAGAGCGAAATTTAAATTAATTTAGTGGCTCGAAAAAATGATAAGTGAGTGATTTCCAAGCCATAGAACAAAAACTAGGTGAATTTAAAAAAAAATTCTATCTCAACGACTTGTTGCGTGGGGGTATTTTGTTTTTGGCCACAGGGGCGGTTTATTTTTTACTAACCGCTTGGATTGAAGAGTTGTTTTGGATGTCGAAGGCCTTGCGCGCTTTAGTATTTTGGCTTTTCATACTAGTAGAAATAGGGCTTTGGTTTTATTGGATTTGGCCAGCCTTAGGGGTGCTTGTAGGATTAAAAAGACCTATGAGTCATCAAAAAGCCGCACAAATCATCGGGGCGCAAATCCCAGAGGTCGGAGATCGATTAACCAACACCCTGGATTTAATAAATCAAAAACAAGATACAGAGCTAATCTTGGCGAGTATCGCCCAAAAATCCAAATCCCTAACTCCGTTTTATTTTGGGGGAGTCATTAACCTAAAAGACAATAGCAAGTATCTGCCTTGGATGTTGCTGCCCTTGTCTTTGGTCTTGTTGGTTTGGTTTTTTGGAGACTTATCTTCCTTGTTTGCAGGATACAATCGTGTAGTTGCGTATAATCAAGAGTTTGCACGTCCTACCCCTTATGAGTTACGGTTGTTAAACACCGAATTAAGCGTTAGAAACAACCAAGAAATTCGTCTTGTTGTAGAGGCCAACGGCTCTGTTTTACCTACAGAGGTTTTTGTGATGCGTGGAGAGAAAAAACAAACTATGACCCCAAGGATTGGCGGGAGATTTGAGTTGCTCATACCACCACAACAACAGTCTTTCGATTTTTATTTTGGTACCGACCGATTCCGCTCTGAGAAATATTCCATGGAGGTGGTTTATGGCCCCGAGATCAATTCTTTTGTGGCAGAAATAATTCCGCCGGCGTACGCCAATATGAGTAGTGAGACTTTTCAGAACACAGGTAACCTAAGGGTGCTTGCGGGATCCAAGGTGAATTGGCGGATCAGTGCGGCCTACACCAACCAAATATTGTGGCAAGGTAAGCGTGATTCAATTTATTTTAATAAGGCTTCAAACAACAGTTTTGTACTTGAAAAAACAGTCTATAAAAGTGATAAATATGTGTTGAGCCTCAATAACCACCAACTTGGGTTTGAGCCAGGGGCTGCTTATACAATAGAGGCATACCCTGATGAGTACCCAAAAATAATTGTGGATACTCAAAACGACACTTTAAATAGCGTCATCCACCACAAGGTTTTGGCTTTGGATGATTTTTTGGTATCCAAAATTAATGTGGTTTGTTATCCTGTAGAGGACCCACAAAATCTTAGGACTTTAGAATTAGACGTTCCTGCTTCAGCAAACACTCGGGCCCTTTACACCTTTCCTAGTGGTTTTGAGCTCATTAAAGGAAAGGCCTATCAGTATTATTTTGAAGCCTGGGATAATGACGGGGTGTCTGGTCCAAAATCTACCCGCTCCAGTGTATTTGGCCACCAAGAAGCGACGCTTCTTCAAACCCAAGAAAAATTATTGACCCAGCAAGGAGAGCAGACCAGTCAAATTGAAAAAGCGCTAGAATCCTTAGCCGAGCAAAACAATCAAGCCCGGCTGCTCGAGCAAGAACAAAAACAAAAGGAGTCCTTGGATTGGCAGGATGAGCGTAATATTGAGCGTTTGGTTGAAAAGCAACAGCAGCAGATACAAGTACTCGAGAAACAAACAGAGTCCTTGAAAAATATTTTAGAGCGATTTCAGGAAAACCAAACCAAGGAAGATACACAAGCTCAAGAATTGATGCAGCGCGTGGAGGAACAACTGGAATCTTTAAAGGAGCAATCAGATCAGTGGGAAGAGCTTCAGGAATTACAAAAACAATTACAAGAAGAAGATCTGCTTGAGGAAATGGAGCAGAAAAGCCAACAACAAAAAGCTCAAGAGCAGAACCTAGAGCGTCTAGTAGAAATGACCAGGCGGTTTTTTGTGACCCAAAAAATGAATCAGATTAGCGAGCAGCTCAAAGATCTAGGAAAAAGACAAGAGCAGTTATCTGAGCAGACAGATCCAGAGGCCGATGGAGCACAGAAAAAACAACAGCAACAACAATTAACCAAAGAGTTTGATAAAATTAAGGAGGCTTTGGACAAGCTAGAGCAAGAGAACGACAAATTAAATGAGCCCATGACCTTGCCTAGAGATCCTGGGGGTGAAATGGACATCTCTACTGAGCAAGAAAAAGCAACCGAGGCCTTAGATCAAGGGCAAAAAGCCCAAGCACAAAAAGCGCAAAAACAGGCGGGTCAAAAAATGCAGGAAATGGCTCAAAAAATGAGTTCGCAAATGCAACAAATGCAGCAACAAGCCATGCAGGAGGACACCCAGATGCTCAGACAGATCCTCGATAATTTACTGGTGTTTTCTTTAGCACAAGAGGGTCATATGAACCTGGCACAACAGCGTCAACTCGGGGGGTGGTCTGCGCCAGACTACATCAACCGACAAAACGATTTGCGGGACAATTTTAGGCATATTGATGATAGTTTATATGCTTTGTCCATACGTCAACCCATGATTTCATCGCGCGTGAATCAGTCTCTGGGTCAAGCTGCTTATTATCTAAATAAGACCTTAGAGGACCTGGCAGAGACGCGTTTTTCAAATGCAGCCGCGGCCCAACAATATGTGTTCACCCAGGCTAATGACTTAGCAAACCTACTCGATGGGGTGGCTACACAAATGGAAAAAATGTCCATGAGCATGCCTGGGGCCGGCTCAGGTAAAGGAGCCGGAAGCCAAGGTTTTCAACTACAAGACATCATTCAGCAACAACAATCCCTGCAAAATCAAAGCAGTGATCAGGGTGAGCAAGGTCAGCAATCAGGCCAAGGGTCTTCTGATGCGGGGCAAACTGGCGCAGAAGGGCAGCAAGGCCAATCTGACCAAGGCAATGCAAAGGGTGACGACACAGGTGGTAAAAACCAAGGCAATCAGCAAGGCAAACAGGGGTCGGATGGTCAATCCAGTGAATCGGGCCAAGCGGGTAGTCAAGGCAATAATTCCAAAGAAGGCCAAAGCGATCGTTACAGCGACACAGCTGCAGAACGCGCTGCGCGCTACAGTATATACAAACAGCAACAAGAATTGCGTCAAGAGCTTGAAGATCGACTGCGAAAACAGGGATTGTTAAACACAAACCAAGACCTTTTGCGTATGATGGACCAAAATGCAAATGAGCTGTTACGCAATGGACTAAACAACCGCTCCAAGGCTTTAATGAGAGAGATCAATTATCAGCTTATTAAGCTTCAGGAAGCTCAATATCAACAGGAAAAGGAACAAAAACGTGAATCTCAAACAAACACCACAGTATTTGATCCAACGAAAAACAATCCCTGGAATAAGGAGCGAGAGTATTTTGATCAATTGGATGTATTAATAAAAGACGCATTACCTTTGCAGCCTTATTATAAAACACAAGCAAAGCGTTATTTTAAACTACGCAACAATGCCAATGATCAATTTTGACGCACAAAATAATTTTGTCTTAGACCAAGCCCAAAAGTGGGCTTTGTGGTTAGGGGAGGTTGTGGCCGCCGAGGGGTTTACCTTAGGATCTGTAGATTATGTGTTTTGTGATGACGCATACTTGCTTGAACTCAACCAAGAATTTTTGAGCCATGACACCTTAACAGACATCATCACTTTTGACTATAATGTTGGGCGGACAGTTCATGGAGAAATATATATCTCTACCGAGCGGGTTACAGAAAACAGCCGTGAATATGGCGTATCTATGGCTGAGGAATTGGGACGCGTTATGGTGCATGGAATTTTACACTTATGTGGTTATACAGATAAGTCTGAGTCAGAGAAACAAACAATGCGTTCTCGGGAAAATTATTGGCTGAACAAAACTAAATCTCTGTTAATCAATTAGTTATATTTGTTTCACGTGAAACATTAGCTTATGGATGCAAATTATGATGTTATAGTTGTTGGCGCAGGCCATGCGGGTTGTGAAGCCGCAGCCTCCGCCGCGAACATGGGGGTTAAGACTTTGTTGGTTACAATGAACCTACAAACCATTGCGCAGATGTCATGTAATCCGGCTATGGGGGGTATTGCAAAAGGACAAATTGTGCGTGAAATTGACGCCTTAGGAGGATACAGCGGAATCGTCTCTGATAAAACAGCTATTCAATTTAAGATGCTGAATAAATCCAAAGGGCCGGCTATGTGGAGTCCACGAGTCCAAAGCGACCGCATGCGCTTCGCAGAATTATGGAGACAAATGTTAGAGCAGACCCCAAACCTTGATTTTTATCAGGATATGGTGACCGATCTGATGTATGAGGGGGATAAGATCACAGGAGTTAAAACTTCTTTAGGCATTCCGTTTTACGCAAAGGCTGTGGTCCTGACTAATGGGACCTTTTTAAATGGATTAATCCATATTGGTGAAAAGCAGTTTGGCGGAGGCCGTGCGGGGGAAAGAGCGGCTACGGGAATTACTGAAGTTTTAGTAGATCTCGGCTTCGACACAGGACGAATGAAGACAGGAACTCCTCCTCGAGTAGATGGTCGAAGTTTGGATTTCTCAAAAATGATTGAACAACCTGGTGATGATGACCCGCAAAAATTCTCGTTTTCGGACCTAACCACACCACTGCTTGAGCAGCGTTCATGTCATATGAGTTATACAAGCCTAGAGGTTCATGATCTGTTGCGTGAGGGTTTTGATCGAAGCCCAATGTTTAATGGCGCCATTAAAAGTACAGGGCCACGTTACTGTCCCTCGATTGAGGATAAAATCCACAGGTTTGCCGACAAGGACAGACATCAGTTGTTTGTAGAGCCCGAGGGTTGGAATACAGTAGAATATTATATCAATGGATTTAGCACATCGCTGCCAGAGGATGTACAATTGCGTGCCCTAAAAGCTTGTGCGGGTTTTGAACACGTAAAAATGTTCCGTCCAGGCTATGCGATTGAATACGATTATTTTCCACCAACCCAGCTTACGCATAGTTTAGAAACAAAGATAGTCTCGGGATTGTTTTTTGCCGGGCAGATTAATGGAACAACAGGCTATGAGGAGGCAGGAGCGCAAGGCTTGATGGCTGGAATTAATGCCGCCTTGTTCTGTCGAGAGCAAGAGCCTTTTATATTAAGGCGAGATGAGGCTTATATAGGGGTGTTGATAGATGATTTGATCACCAAAGGCACTAAGGAGCCTTATCGCATGTTTACTTCTAGGGCAGAATTTCGTACGCTGTTGCGACAAGACAACGCAGATTACAGATTAACACCAAAAGGACATGCTCTGGGTATAGCCAGTGATGCGCGTATGAGGCGCATGGAAGAAAAATACGCTTCTAGCCATGCGTTTATTGATTTTTTCAAAACCACCAGTGTATTGCCAGATGAAATTAACCCGATTTTAGAGCGTCATAACTCTTCTATAGCCCACCAAAGCGACAAATTGTTTAAATTCTTTTCAAGGCCAAACATCAGCATGCAAGATATGCAGGAGATTAATTCTGTTAGGACTTATGTTGGAGATAATGAACTGGATGTGGAGGTTTTAGAACAGGTAGAAATTCAAGTAAAGTATTCGGGCTACATAGAAAAAGAAAAAAACAATGCAGAAAAACTCACAAAGCTGGAGGGGATAAAAATTCCTAAGAACTTTGATTACAGCAAACTTAAATCCTTATCCTTTGAGGCTCGTGAAAAGTTAACTAAAATTCAACCAGCAACAATATCACAAGCATCGCGTATTAGCGGGGTTTCTCCAAACGATATTTCTGTGCTTTTGGTTTATATGGGTCGTTGATGTTTCACGTGAAACAAGACGCCTAAACCAATTCAAATTACTCAATAGGTCACAGCAAAAGAGATGGGTCAAAATCACACAAATCAACAAATGATGCCGAATAAGCTGACGGATCACATGGTTACAGGAGCAGAGTTTTCTTTGATTTGGGAGCAAAGTATAAAGGCTTATAAAACTGAGCCTCGTCCAAAAGATTTATCCCCTTTTTACGATCATCCAGATTATATTTCACACAATGAAAAAGCCACAGGGCTAATGGCCGGCGTTTATCGACTGGTCAGAAACTATAACATTCGACTGAAGTTAAATTGGCTCAAATCGGCGCGCCCGCCTGGTGGAAATTTATTAGATTATGGTTGCGGGACCGGGGATTTTCTGTCCGCTGCAAAAAAGAAAAACTGGAACAGTTTTGGTGTTGAAGTCAATAAACAAGCCCGGGTATTTGCCCAAGAAAAAGGATTAACTATTTATCCCAATCAAGAGGAAATCGCCAGCCTTACTTATGACGCGATAACTCTATGGCATGTGCTCGAGCATCTAGAAAACCCGACTAATATGTGCCGCTGGTTCAAAGATCAGCTTTCGTCAAAAGGCGTATTAATTGTCGCGGTGCCCAATTATAGATCATGGGATGCAAAATTTTACAAGCAGTATTGGGCCGCCTATGATGTGCCGAGACATCTCTGGCATTTTTCAAAGCAGAGTATAGATGCCTTATTTGGTAAAGACTTTGAATTAATACAAACACACCCCATGTGGTTTGATGCGATCTATGTCAGCCTACTTTCAGAACGCTATAAAAAAAATCGCGGCAATATGCTTCGCGGAATCATAGTGGGCATCTGGTCTAATCTCTGCGCTGTTTTCACCAAAGAGCCCTCCTCAATGGCTTATGTGTTGAAAAAACGCTATTAAAGCCAAAATGGTCGCCGAAAACACCCAGCCCTAAGGGTATGGGGTTTAAAAAATAGAAACGCCCTTAAATCGCTTTAAAACAAAGCCTTGTTTATAAGTGGCGACTATATTAATTAATGTTTGCTATCAGAAAAATCAATTAAGCTGCGCTTTGGTGTAAAAGACGTGTTAATTGTACCGCGAGGTCGGTAAATATAATTTTTGGGTTACCGTTGCGTCCGATGTGTTCCTCGGCTTCCTCTAAGGCACTTTGCAAGGACCAAATATTATTTTGATGGATAAACGGAGCTAGTTTGGACAAATGAAAATCATCATTATACTCCTTGTAATAGACCAAGGGCGTGGCATTATAGTGAGTTAAAAACACCTGACGAATCAAACCGCTGCAATAGCTCAAAAATGACTTTTGTGTTTCTCGACCTAATCCAGCCATTTGATCACTCCAGGACAATAATTCTTGAATAGCTTTTTTGTTGCCCTTGGCTTTGAAAGCGCCTCGTGCCCATTGTAAAAACAATTGTTCAAACATAGGCTCCTGGCCCTGAGCCTCAATAAGTTGTTGTGCTTTATAATAATCCCCATGCGCCCTTTTGGCTATGGACTGCGCCTGATGCTGATCAAGGCTATGGCTGTGCATTAATGCTTGAGCCAAATCATTTTGGGCCAATAAAGGAAGGTTCAATAACTGACAACGCGAATAAATAGTTTTTAGAATTTTATCTTCTTCTTCAGTGAGCAAAAGAAAAACTGTTTTTTCAGGGGGCTCTTCCAAAAGCTTCAAAATCTTATTGGAGGACTCCGTATTCATTTTTTCGGCCATCCAAATGATCATAACTTTAAAACCTCCCTCATAAGATTTAAGGGCGAGGGAGCGCGCCATTTGCTCTGTATCTGAAACAGAAATAGCTCCTTGTTTACCTGCTAAACCAATATGGTCATACCAGGCCATTAATGAACCATAAGGCGCTGTTTGAACAAAGCTGCGCCATTGAGGCAAAAAGTCTAAAACAGCTGGGGATTTTTTTATGGTGTCCGTGGTGTTTACCGGGTACATAAAATGTAAATCTGGGTGTACCAGTCCCTCGACTTGATGTGCTGCTCTTTGGTATTGGTCACTCCCAGGATCCAGACCCAAGCACAAAAGGGTTTTGGCATAAGCCAAAGCTAAAGGAAGTAGTCCACTGCCTGTGGGTCCACTAAAGAGTTGGGCATGGGCGATACGTCCATGAGCGGCGCTAGTTTGCAGGTGGTTCTTGAGATGTTTAAGCCCTATAATTTGAGAGTATTCCACCAAACAAATCTACGGATTTTTCACAAGGCATAGACCTGGGAAAAACTTATATTTGTGGCAAAACAAACCGAAAATGAAGACGCTAAACGATTTTGATTTTAATGGAAAACGCGCCTTAATTCGCGTAGACTTCAATGTTCCGCTCAATGCAGAACTTCAAGTAACCGACAACACGCGCATTGAAGCGGCGAAAGCCACGATAATGCATGTTATAAATCAAGGCGGAAGTTGTGTTTTAATGTCTCATTTAGGCCGACCAAAGAACAAGGAGCAGGAATTCTCATTAAGCCATATTGTCTCAGAAGTTTCTAAAGTATTGGGTGTGCCTGTGGGGTTTGTTGCGGATTGTATCGGGGATCAGGTTAAAGATGCCGTAGCAAAACTACCTCAAGGGGGCGTCTTACTTTTAGAAAATTTGCGCTATTATGCGCAGGAAGAACAAGGCGACCACGGCTTTTCCAAAGCCCTTGCAGCTTGGGGCGACATCTATGTTAATGATGCCTTTGGCACAGCGCATAGAGCCCATGCCTCGACGGCAATCATTGCAGAGTATTTTAAAGGAAAAAGTTGCTTTGGAACCTTGTTGGCTTCAGAAATTACTAACGTTAATAAAGTGATGCATAACGGGGAGTCTCCAGTAACAGCAATTATCGGTGGGGCCAAAGTCTCTTCAAAGATAACCATCATTGAACGCATCTTGGATTCAGTGGATCATTTGATTATTGGAGGAGGAATGGCTTTCACCTTTATCAAAGCTCAAGGAGGCTCTATAGGGACCTCTTTGGTGGAAGATGACAAACTAGAATTGGCCCTGAATATTCTAGCAAAGGCCAAAGAAAAAGGGGTAAAGGTCCACTTGCCTACAGACACAGTGATAACCCAAGAGTTCAGCAATGAGGCGACGACACAAATCGCCCCGATTCACCAAATTCCAGAAAATTGGATGGGTCTTGATGCAGGGCCACAAACTAGAAAGAACTTTGCCGGAGTAATTGCACAATCTAAGACCATATTGTTTAATGGCCCTGTTGGGGTTTTTGAAATGCCCACTTTTGCCCACGGCACTATTGCACTCTGTGA